>CBIHQZ010001723.1:0-1500 GCA_966212315.1 uncultured Myxococcales bacterium | reverse complement strand
CGAGCAGATGTGGCTGCGCAAGACGCCGAAGCCTCGCGGCGACGATCCGCGACTGCACGAAGCCGCGATCGAACTGTTCGCGCTTCAACTCGCTCGCGAAGTCGGCGTTCGTTCTGCGGACGCCCGGCTGACGACCTGGTCCGACGAGACCGGGTTTCATCAAGGCATCCTCGTCGCGAAGTTCCTCGCAGCCGACGAATCGCTGTCGCACGCCGCGGAAATCTTGAAGGCCGACGATGGACGCTACGATGTCGATGATCACCGTCTGCATACCGTCGAACGCTCGATCCGCGCGCTCTCGCGACTCGAGAACGAGCATGCCGGTACCCTCATCGAGTCGTTCGCGCACTTGCTCATCTTCGATGCGTGGATCGGAAACGCCGACCGACATCAGGAGAACTGGGGCGTCGTGATTCGCCCCTCCGGCGAGCGACTCTTCGCGCCGATGTACGATCCGGCTGCGTCTCTGGGCGGCGAACTACTCGCGTCACACATCTTGTTTCGAGAACCGATCGCCGCGCGCGTCGACAAGTACGTCGACGGTTGCCGGAGCGGTTTCGGTGATGGCGCGACTCCGAAGATCCTCCTTGATCAACGCGACGTCATCCAGTCGCTGCTTCGAGCGCGCGATTGGACAGACTATGTCAGCGCGTGGCTTGCGACCTTCGAGCAGCGGCTGAATGATTGGGTTCCGATGGCGCTCGAAAGTGCGCCATCCTCGTGGTTTCCGGAGGGCCGTCGGGCTCTCGCGCTGGTACTGCTCGAGTCCCGATTGCGCTGGCTCGGCAAACTGATCGACGAATCTCGATGAAATCGCACTACGACCATCTCTACGTACTCTGGCGTGCTCCCGCGGACGGCTCTCGCTGGGTCATCGGGCAGCTGCGCCGTGGCGCTGACGGGTCATTTGCCTTCGGCTACGAGCGCGATCTTCAGGCGGCCTCTTCAGCGGGATTCGCGTTGCTCTCCGAGTTTCCGGAGCACCGCACCGATGAGAACCCCTATCGGGCGCGACATCTGTTCACGAGTTTCGCGCAGCGAATCCCTGTGCCGAGTCGGCCCGACTTTCCCGCGCTGATCGCGTCGTGGGGAGTGAGCGACAAGGATGATTCGATGGAGATCCTCGCGTTGAGCGGTGGTGTCCAGACGACCGATCGCATCGAGCTGTCCGAGTATCGGGCGTCAGATGATGCGCTCGATCGCCCGCTAGTCTTTCGCGTCGCGGGCGGAAAGCATCGGCCCGATCCGGGTGTCGTGAAGCCCGGCGAAGCGCTGACGCTGCGAAGGCAGCCCGAGAACCCCAAAGACGATCGGGCAGTACTCGTCGAACGGAGGACCGGCCAGGAACTGGGGTTCGTTCCGCGACAGTACAGTCGGATGGTCTCCGCGCTCCTCGATGCGGGAACGGATATCGAGGCGGTGACCGTCCGACGGCTGGTGCTCCCGGAAGAGACCGGGCGCTGGGTGGTCGAGATCCGACGCGCGTAGTAGAACGCTCCC
>CBIHQZ010001722.1:0-1500 GCA_966212315.1 uncultured Myxococcales bacterium | reverse complement strand
CGTCTCGCATGGTTCGAGACGCCTGGGCTTCGTCCTTTCCGCAGCCCGCAAAGAGATCCGGCGCACGGATGACGCGCTCCTCACGCAACTCGAATTGCGGCTCGTGCAACTGGCCTTCGAGAATTGCGCCTCGTTCAAGACCGATCGACTGCGCGTGACGAAGCGCCAACGTACGGGCGTCGGAAAGTACGTCTACTTCGACGACCCGGACGATCAGCGTCTGCCGAACGGCTTCTATTCGTCGGCGGATGGCTGCGTCGCAATGAGCGGCATTCCTGGCGGTCTATTGTTCGGCGTGTTCGTCCACGAAGAGCGCATCGCCTGCCTGGAACTCGTGACACTTCCGCCTGACGCGTGGGACGGCGTCGAGCGCGAGTGGTCGATTCCGCCTCCTTCGTCCGAGACGGCCTGACGGTCACACTGGGGATCGCCTCTGGAATGATCGAAGGCAACTCGCAGTCACCGCGAGCTTCGCGCAGGCGAAGCTTCGGAGTCGTTGCCGCGGGTTCACCCGCCGGGAACTCTGCGATGGAGTGTGTGACGAAGAGGTTGCTTACAACCCGCGAAGCGGATCGTTGTCGTCGTTGGCGTTCGAATTGGAATTCGAATTGGAACCCGGCCGCGCGGTATTCGCGCTACCCGACGCGCCGGCGTTGGCACCGCCCGCGTTCGCGTTCGCATTGGCGCCAGCATTCGCAGCCGGTGCCGCTTCTTGCGTGCGGCGCATCTTCCCGGTGATGCGATCGACGATGTCCGAGTTCTGGTCGGCCTCGGCGTTGCCGACTGCCGGCTGCCCGGCTTCCGTCGACGCGCGCGCGACCGCTTGCTGCTTCACGGGCATGTTGTGGCGAAGGTCGGCAAGGCGCGCGAGCGTCGCGCGGTCTTCGTAGATCAGGCAGAACGCGTTGTAGAAGGTCGAGTTGTCGACCAGGTGCAAACGCGTGTCGTCGTTCTGCCAGGCAACCGTCATCAAGCGATCGGGATGCTCCGGATCGTTGATGTGCAGCCCGCGCCCGAACAGCGTCTCGAGGCGTCCGACGAAGGTCGCGTAGTCGAGACCCGATCCCCGCGGCACCGCACGCGCCTGGAATCGCTTCCAGAGGCGGTCGTTGATGAAGAAGTAGAACTCACGATTGCCGGTCTGCTGGTCTTCGAAGACCAACATGCTCTCGTTGTTGTTGTGCGTGTATTCCGGGCCGATGAACGACGTGTCCCAGCGACGCTGCGCGGGTGCGCCGTTGAACTGCAGGTAGCTGCCACGGACGCTCTGGATCTCGCGATCGCGATCCTGCATCAGCCGGTCTTGTTCGACCTGACCCTTGTTTCGAAGCAGCGGCGTGTACCGCGCGGTGATCGCACGGCGGTAGTACTCGACCACCTGCTCGTGGTTCATCCCCCACGTGACCGCGCCGAGTTCTTGCGCGATCTGCGGGCTGCTCGGCGGCCCGGCTTGTGCCGCGACACGGGCACGCGCGCCGCGCCCGCGCCGCTGCGCGACGC
>CBIHQZ010001721.1:0-1501 GCA_966212315.1 uncultured Myxococcales bacterium | reverse complement strand
CTACAGCGGCACCTCGTCGGCGGCCTCACTTCGGGCGGCGTGAAGGGCTGAGACGACCTCACCCCCGCTGCCGCGCGCCCCTCTCCCTCCGACGCCACCGCGCGACTCGCGTGGACGCAGGGCGTCGTCGAAAGAGGGGCTCGAAGGATGATGGCGTAAGTGGGGAATCGTGAACGTGGTGGTGCGGGCCTTGCGCGCCACGAGTCTTCCGAGCGTATCGGACCAGGACGTCGCGGAAGTGCGCGACCGTGAGCGTGCGCAAGCCCCCACTGCACCTCCCAACGCCTCGGCCCGCTCAGCCCCTCTTTCGACGACGCCTGCGTTCGCGCGAGACGCGTGGGCGTCGGAGGGAGAGGGACGCGCGGCAGCGGGGGTGAGGTCGCCTCCACTCACTGCGCGCCCTGCACTTCGACCAGCGCACCGTTCTGCACCGCAAGCACCGTCGTCGCCGCATCTGCACGCAATGTCACATCGCGTTCGACCACACGCGGCGCGCCCTCGCCGGGGATCACGAGGGTCACGTGCACGTCGGCTGTGCGCGCCCCCTCGAGACCGCTCACGCCGCGAATGCGCACGCGCGAACCTTCCAGCGCTGTCCCCGGTGCGAACACCCGCATCGGGAGTACATCGCCCTCGCGGCCGACCGGCACGAACGCGCTGTCACCGCTCTGCATTGCGTCGATCGCAACGCTCACTTCCGGATGCGTCCAGCGCGCGAGAAGCGCACCCGTTCGCGCCGCGTCGGTGAGACGCGCGACGCGAAGCCACGCTTGCACCGCGCCGTCATCGGGTCGCTGCGCGATCAATGCGGCGACCTCGCGAACGAGTAGTGACTCGACCGCTGGCGCGCTGTCATCGTCGTGCGCGTCTTCTGCCACCTGACGCAAGGTGCGCAGCCCTTCGTCCTCGCGATGCGCCGCGAGTGCAGCCAGCGCCATGCGCACGCGTGCGTTCGCGTCGCCCGGACGAAGCGCCGAGAGGGTCTGGCATTGCGCGTAGGCCTCGTCGGCCCAGCGATCGCGCCCGTACGTGAGAAGTAGATCACCGAGGCGTGCGCGCACGCGCGGATCGTACGGCGCGAACTCCGCCATCTCGGTCAGCGCACGCAGCCCTTCGTCGCGGTCGCCCGCGCGGATCAGCATCTCGCCGACACGCGCTCGCACGCGGGCGTCGGCAAATGGATCGCCGCGCAGTTCGTCGGCGACGCGCCGCGCTTCCCGCATTCGCCCGGCTTGTTCGAAGAGCGACATGAGTCGCAAACGCACGTCGATGTCCCACGGCGCGAGTGTGCGGTAGGCCTGCGCGAGTTCGATCTTCCGCTCGATCGGCACGGTCGGACTCGCGAGCTGACGGATCAACACACCCCAGTTGATCCGGGCGAGCGAGCCCATCCACGTGCGCCACAATCGCGTCGGACCGAAACGCCGCGCGACGAGCCGGTCGAGAAAGCGCTGCCCGTCCTTGTCGAGTGTCGAGCGCACCGAGAGCAACTCGCTCGGGT
>CBIHQZ010001720.1:0-1503 GCA_966212315.1 uncultured Myxococcales bacterium | reverse complement strand
CTGCCAATAAATTGGCGGGCTACCTTTGAGCCGTCGGCCTTCGCCGACTCCGATCAAGGGTCGAGGATCCTGCTGATCGAACACCCCCAAGCGCTCGACGCGAAGGCGCTGCGTCGCGGACCTCGCCGACGAAGGTCGGCACCCGCCAACTATTGGCCGGGGCGCTCTGGCGTATCGCGGTGGACCGGTCCGGGGTTCGCGTGCCCGCGAGGCACTCCCCGTGGCTTCCCGAACGGTGCCGACCCGCGGCGCGAGCCACCCCCGTAGCCCCGCGAACCGCGCCGACCCGTTGCGCGAGCCCCCTCCGTCGCTCCCTGAACCGCACCGACCCGCGGCGCGAGCCACCCCCGTAGCCCGGCGCACCGCGCCGACCCGTTGCGCGAGCCCCCTCCGTAGCTCCCTGAACCGCACCGACCCGCGGCGCGAGCCACCCCCGTAGCCCCGCGAACTGCCCGGACCCCCGTGGGGCGCGCTACCCCCGTAGCCCGGTGAACCGAGTCGACCCGTCGCGTGCGCTACCCCCGTAGCCGCGCGCACCGCGCTGACCCGTCACGGGAACTACCCTGGACCCCGAGACGATGTGCGCCGCAACTTCCGGTCGTCCGCCCCGAGAAGTGGCAGGTCGCGCGCGAGCATGCCCGCGACGCTGGATCGCGGAGACCCGATGCCTACCCGAAAAGCCCCCGAGCGCGCCTCGAAGAGCACGCCTCCCGTCGTCGCGGCGCCCACCACCGAACACATCGCCGACGCGAGCACCGCGTTCGAGGTGACCCGCGCCGATCGGGATGCGCTCGACCGGCTCGACCTCCTGGCGGTGAATGTCGACCCCGGAGCCGCCGCGCTGATCGCACTCGGCGCGCTTCCAAGCATCAGGATGTACGCCAGCGAGATCCGGGCCCTCGCACCGAGTTGCGCGCACGCGGTCGATTCGCTCGAGCGCTACGCGCACGCAACACTGCACGCGCACTCGCTGTTCAAGGTCTCGACGTCGAACGAGGAATTCGCGCGGCTGTTCGCCGAGATCACCACGTGGCGCTCGCGCCTGCTCGGGGTGCTCTCGCTGGCGGCGTCGTTCGAGATCGTCGACGAAGCGGTGGTCGTCAAACTGCGCAACGCGCAGGGCTACCGCGGATGGCTCGAGGCCACCGGCGCTGCGGAAGACATCGTTCGAAAACACTGGGCGCGCCTCGAGGGGAAGAACCCGCTGACGGTCGGCGATCTCGCGACGGCGCGCGACGTCGCAGCCCGCTTCCTGGAAGCGCACGCCCAACGGAGCGCGACGGCCGCGGGGCAGACGCAGTCGGCGATCGATCGGCAGCGGGCGTTCACGCTGCTCGCGAACGCGTACGAAGAGATCCGCTGCGCACTCCGGTTTCTGCGCCGGCGCGAGAACGATTTCGACCGGTTCGCGCCGTCGCTATGGCTGCAACCGGGTGGTGGACGGCGCGGCGGGCGCGGTGCGGCGAGGGGGGGCGAGGAGAAGGTGTCGCCGACCGCGAACAG
>CBIHQZ010001719.1:0-1503 GCA_966212315.1 uncultured Myxococcales bacterium | reverse complement strand
GACTTCCGACAGCGATGTGCGTCCCGTTCCCGACAAGCCTGTTCGGCCCGGTTCGGCGCCGCATTTCTTCGCACGCAAGTCACTCGAACTCGACGGTTGCCTCGCGGCCCTTGCGCGCGCCACGCCGCGCAACACGCCCCCGCCCGATGTGCACCTCGACGACGCGACGTCGATGAAGACCATTCCCGCCGACAGCATCGACGCAGTGATCACCTCGCCGCCGTATGCGAACACGTACGACTACGTCGAGCACCACACGCGTCGATACCGCTGGTTGCGCATGGACCCGAGCGCGCTCGCCGAACGCGAAATCGGCGCGGCGCGGTGGTTCGCGAAACAGCCGGCCGAGGGAACGGCGCGCTTCGCCTACGAGATGCGCGCGATGCTCAAAGCGCTCTCGCGCGTGCTTCGTTCCGGTGCGCGCGCGTACGTGGTGATGGCCGACGGCGCCGCCGGCAAACAAGCGCTCTACACCGATGACCTGCTCTCGGAAGCGGTCGAGGACTCGAAGCTCACCATCATCGCCGCCGTCTCCCAGGCCCGGCCGACGTTCGATGAACTCTCCGCGCGCGTGTTTCGCAAACGGCCGAAGCGGGAGCACCTCGTGGTTCTCGAGCGCGACTGAGCGCGACCGCTGTCACGGCGAGCTTCGCGCAGGCGAAGCTACGGACCCGCTGCCTGCCGGTTCTACCCGCCGGGAATCATCCGTTTCCTCCGTCTCCCAGCCCGCCCGCGACCGTGCTAAACACCCGGCCCCGATGAGCACCGAGAAGCCCGATTCGTTCGCTGCATTGTTCGAACAGACCAAGACCCCGCCCCGCGGAAAGACTGCGCGCGTCGGCGATCGGCTCGAAGCCGTGGTCATCCAGATCGGCAAGGAGACCGTGTTCGTCGAACTCGACGGCAAGCGGCAGGCGTTCATGGATGCGATCGAATTGCGCGCACCCGACGGCACGCTCACGGTGAAGATCGGCGACAAGATCACCGCGCAGGTCGTCGAGATCGACGCGAACAGCGGCGACGTCCGTCTCGGCCGTTCGCTCGGCAAACCGGGTTCGCTTGCAGCGATCGAGCAGGCCCGCGACGCAGGGCTCGCGATCGAAGGCAAGGTCACCGGCGTGAACAAGGGCGGACTCGAAGTCGAGTTCGACGGAACGCGCGCGTTCTGCCCGATCTCGCAGGCCGACAACAAGTTCGTGCAAGACCCGACGACGTTCGTCGGTCGCACGCTGAGCTTCCTCGTCACCGAGATCCGCGACGGCGGCAAGAGCGTGGTGCTCTCGCGCAAGGCCGTACTCGAACGCGAAGCACGCGACGCGGCCACGCGACTCGCGCAGCAACTCAAGCCCGGAAGCACCATCCGCGGCACCGTCACCGGCGTCCGTGAGTTCGGCGCGTTCGTCGACCTCGGCGGACTCGAGGGGCTCATCCCGCTCAGCGAGCTTTCGCATGATCGCAGCGCGCAAGCGGGCGACATCGTCGCGGCCGGCGACGTGGTCGACG
>CBIHQZ010001718.1:0-1504 GCA_966212315.1 uncultured Myxococcales bacterium | reverse complement strand
GACATGCCGATGCCACCGATGCCGATGAAATGAATCTGTCGAACGCGACCGCGAAACATCGCGCGAGACTTACCACCGCGCGCGCCGCGGTTCACTCGCAACCTTCGCGGACGAGCCTTCGTTCAGCGCGGATCGAACAGTCCGAGTCGACCGATGAGACGCCCCGCAGAACGGAACGCGTCACCACGGCCGAACTGCAACAGATGCCCGCCGGTGAAAGTCTCCATCGGTGACTCGAAGTGTTCGGCGATGCGGCGTGCGTGATCGAGCGGCGTGATGCGATCGCCTTCCGCGCCGAGCACGAGGATGCGTTCGCGTTCGATGCGCGGAGTGCGCTGGAGCGGACTCACCACGCCATGCGCGCGTTCGAGCGCTTCGTGTTGGAGATCCTGCTCCGCAGGCGTGCCGACGAGCCGGCCCTGCTCGCGTGCGAAGTCCGCGAGTGATGCGAGCGGGATCATCGGAACGGCGAACGCGAGCCGCGGCTCGAGGGTGGCGAGCAGCGCGGTGGTGTACCCGCCGAGTGACATGCCCATCGCGCCCACCGCCGGTGCGCCGCGTTGCGTGAGTACTTCGAGCAGATCGCGGAGATCGACGATCGACTGGCGGAAGCCCTCGATCGTCACGCGCGGATCGCTGCCGGGAAAGATCGGTGAACCGCGACGTGCGACGTCGCCGCGAATGCCGTGAAAGGGCAGCACCGCGAGTGCGACATCGAGACCGCGCTCGAAGAACCAGTTGATCGGCCACACGCGCTCTTCGAACGCGAAGTTTCCGCCGAGGTATCCGTGCACCAGGATCACCGTCGCGCGCGGGCGATCGTTGTGCGCGTAGAGCCGTGCGGTGACGGTGTGGTTCGCACGGCACGCGGCGTAGATCGGCGCGACGTCTTCGCAGAACACCGCGCCGCGACTGCGCCAGCGGAGATCGACCACGCGGCCGCCCTTGGCGAACGAGCGGATCGCGACCTCGTCGGACTCGATGTGCCCCGACGGCGCGAAGAACCGTTCTGGTTCGTCGACGTGGCTGCGATGCCCGTAGATGGCGTGAATCTTCTCGAGCCACGCCATTCGATCGTCGTGACCGAGCGACTCGGCGTTCGCGACGCGATTGCTGCGCGTGCGGGACACGATCATCGCCGTCATCGCGCGATCGAACTGCGAAGCCGCGCCGCTGAGCACGCGTCGGAACATGACCTGCGAACCCTACCATCCATTGTGCCGACCACCGACGCCGATCATCGGACGGACACAGCCCTGGGAGCGGCATGCGGCGAACGTGTACGGTCGTGCACCGTCCCGCCGCGCGTTCGATCAGCGTGTGCAAAGAGGCCGCGGGCGCGGTCATCGCACAACCCTCGCTACCTCGGCACATCGACTGCACCGCGGGCACGGGGGGACCCACCGTGCGCGAATCCGGCGATTTCCGAGACGATCGAACGAACCGAGGTGGCCGCGTGGCGAGCACCGGCGGCGCGTCGTCGGGCGTTCTGATCGGCGAGCGG
>CBIHQZ010001717.1:0-1506 GCA_966212315.1 uncultured Myxococcales bacterium | reverse complement strand
TATCAACGCTGTGGCGTTTCCCGCTTCGCCGCCGAGGGAAGTCGCGGCTTGCGCGCGCACGGACGGCCAGGTGTCCGATCGCAGCGCGGTGCGAAGCGCATCGCGACTCGCTTCGCGCCCTGCGAGTGAACGCGCGGCCTCGACGCGCACACGCGGCACCCGATCGGCGAGCGCACGCGTCAGGACTTCGTCGACGCCGCGGCCCGCGAGTGCCCGCACTGCTTCCGCGCGCACGTCGGCGTTGTCGTCGCTCGCCGCGGCCGTCACGACGAGAGCCCGCCCGGCGTCATCGCCCGCAAGCGGGAAGAGCAATCGGAACCGATCGTCGAACGACGTCGCAGTCACGGTTCGCGCACGCGCTGCGATCGCGGCTCGTTGCGCGTCGTCACGCGCGGACTCGGCGGCAAGCGTGAGGGCTCGCGCTGCGAACCCGGGATCGTCAGGGGTCAGTGTCAGCCACGCATCGAGCTGCCCGGTGTGAGTTGCTTCTTCGACCGCGGTGCGCAGTGCGCTGCGAGCCGCACGAAACACCTCGCGCGGCGCAGCAAGCGCCACGGCGAGCGCGCGCAATCGATCGGGCAGCGGGGCGCGCAACGCGACGATCACATCAGCTGCGCGCGGCATCGTGCTGACCACGGTGGACAGCGCTTCGAGCGCCGGTGGACCGAGGCGAACGAGCGCAGCGCGCGCATCGGCCTCGAGTTCGGGGCGCGCCATCGCCGCGACGAGCGCGACGCCCGCGCGGGTCGAACGAGTGTTCGCGAGCAACCGCAACGCCGCCCGCGCACTCGGAAGCGGGATCGTCCCGATCGCGCTCGCCACCGCGTCGATGCCGGCGTCGCCCATCGTGCCGAGGAGCAGCGCGGCCCGATCGGCCTCGCGACCCGACAAGCGCGCAACGAGCGCGGCCGCCGGATCGGCTTCGCGATCGAGCGCGGTGGCGACGTCGATGTCGGCGATCGTTCCGGGTTCGCCCAGCACGATCGAAGCGCACTGCGCGTTGCGTGGAGGAACGATGGGCACCGCGACGCGCGAGCCGGGCGTCAGTCCGATCCCGGGCGGCACGGTGACATCGAGCGCGGGACCGTCGCCGTCGAACAGCACCGTGAAGCGGCGCGGCAACGCGGCCGGCGCAGGCGGCGCAACAAGCACCAGGCGTTCCAGCGCGAAACCCGCCAGCGTCAGGCTCGCGTTGAGCACATCGTGCCGCGCCACCGCGGCAGTCGTCGTGTCGATGCGATCGAACAACGCCGGCGCGCCGGGTTGCGCAACGCCGCGCGCCACGCGGCCCGAAAGACTCAGTGCCCGCACCGAAGACGCCGTCGGGTTGTTCACCGCCACCGCATTCACCGGTGCCATGCGCGGTATCGACGCCCCTTCGGGCAAGAGATCGGCGCGCAGCGGATTGAGCGTGACACGCGCGAGCACCGAGGAGCGCGGATCGATCGCGCGCGCGTCGACCAGCGCCGGACCGAGTCCGCACAAGCGAAGATCTTCGTGACGCTC
>CBIHQZ010001716.1:0-1507 GCA_966212315.1 uncultured Myxococcales bacterium | reverse complement strand
CCTCGCGCGTGAGATGTTGCAGACAGATCGGGCGCTGCGTCTCGAGCACCGCGCGCAGAAGGTACGGGCCCTTCGCATCGATCGGCGTGCGCAGGAACACATCGGCGATTTCGGCCTTCGATGGATCACGGGTCGCGACTCGCAGCCGCCGCGGCGCGCCTTCTTTGTCGACGAGATCGACGACGCAGAAGTCCGACACGTGGCGCACGACGATGTTCGCGATCTGCGTGAGGGTCTCTTCGAAATCGAGCGTCGACGCGAGCAGCGGCCCGATCTCCGCCAGCAGCGCGCGTTCCCGCTCGACGCGTTTGCGGGCGCTGATGTCCTGGATCTGCGCGATGTACACTTCCGGCGTGCCGTCGTGACCTCGGACCACCGAGACGCTGAGCTGGATGTCCACCAGCGAGCCGTCCTTGCGGTAGTAGCGCTTCTCCATCGTGTAGCGGGGGATCTCGGCGCGTGCGAGGCGACCCAACAGATGGAGGTCTGCGTCGAGATCGTCGGGATGCGTGATCGACTGGAAGGTGCGGCCGGTGAGTTCGTCGGCCGTGTAGTCCACGATCTCGCAGAGCGCGTGGTTCACGCGCACGAAGTGACCGTCGGGCGCGACGAGGGCCATGCCGATCGGTGCTTCGTCGATCGTGAGACGGAAGAGCGCCTCGGACTCGCGCATCGCGCGTTCGGCGCGTTCGGCGCGCTTGAGCGCGGAGACGTCGGTGCCGAGCGCGAAGAAGCCGCGGACCCTGCCGTCGACGACGTCGGGAACGTATTGCGAGAGGCTCTGTCGCGGGGGGCCACCTGCGGCATCGGCAAGGTCGCGTTCGAACTCTTCGCGCGTACCGCGCAGCGCGCCTTCGATGTACGGCAGATTCGCCGCGAACTCCGGCCCGAGTACGTCCCTGATGTGCCGTCCACGCAGCTGCTTCGGCGAGAGGCCGAGTCCCGTTGCGAACGCGTCGTTCGCATAGCGGCAGCGCAACGATGCGTCCCAATACGCGACCGACACGGAATTACTGTCGACGAGTCGCCGAAGCAGCGCGGCCTCGGGCGCGTTGCCGCCGACGTCGCGCGCCGGCCCAGGCAGGTTGATCGATCGACTCGGTGCTTCGTGCATGGCGCCCCCCCGAACATGCGCGGTTTGCTCGTAGCGAGCGCCGTGCCGGGGAGACGGGCATATGGCGCCGAATCGCAAAGGACGAGGCCGAGCGGATCTCTTCAGTTCGCGTCGGGCAAACCCGCGGCAACGACTCCAAAGGCTTCGCCTACGCGAAACTCGCGGTGACTGTGTGGCCACGCATCTCGGCCTTCGACAACAGCCCGCGAGTTGCCTCCGATCGCTTCAGAAGAGACCAGCGTTCATGTGCGAGCGCGGATGCGATCGCGCCCGGCTCGTGGTTCACGGGCGGCTGAAGGAAGCGATGGGGCGTGGTGCGTGGTTCGTGCCTGAGCGAAGCGCCGAGTCTTCGATGCGCGCAGTCGAACGACGAGAACCCGATCGCGCGTGCCC
>CBIHQZ010001715.1:0-1507 GCA_966212315.1 uncultured Myxococcales bacterium | reverse complement strand
ACGAAACGAAGCTCGGGGTGCGCATCGTCGCCGAACGCGCGCGTCTCGTGGCCGAACTCCAGCGCGCCGAAGGGCACGACGCTTTCACCCTCGCACGCAAGGCACTCGACCTCGCCGATCGCGCCGAAGACGCCGACCTGCGGCTGCGAGCACACGTACAGCTCGGATTCGCGATGCTCGATCGCGGCGACGATCTCGGTGCACGGCGTCAGGCCGAGAGCGCCGAAGGCTTGCGCGCGGACCTGGTCGGACGCGTTCCCGAAGCGCTGCGCGTTTCGTACGACGCCACCATCGCGCGCACCGGCCTCGGGCAGCTCGCGGCGCGACTCGATCTCGAGCATCCGCAAGGTCAACAGCGCCGGCGCACCAGTGATATCGCGCCGACCGGGCAGATCGCCGACCGCGGCGGACTCATCGGCGAGTCGCCTCCGATGCACGCCCTCCGTCGCACCATCTCGCGCGTCGCACGTGCCGACACGACCGTGCTCCTTCGCGGAGAGTCCGGTACCGGCAAGGAGCGCGTTGCCGAAGCGATCCATCGCGCGTCGCTCCGCAAGAGCGGGCCGCTGGTGAAAGTGAACTGCGCCGCGCTCGCCGAGGGCGTGCTCTTGAGCGAACTGTTCGGCCATGAAAAAGGCGCGTTCACCGGCGCGGCCGGACGTCGCAAGGGACGCTTCGAAGCGGCCGACGGCGGCACGATCTTCCTCGACGAAATCGGCGACGTGTCGCCCGCGATGCAGACCGCGCTGCTGCGGGTACTCCAGGAACGCACGTTCGAACGGGTCGGCGGCAACACCCCCATTCGCGTCGACGTGCGCGTGATCGCAGCGACCAATCGCGATCTCGAAACCGCCATGAAGCAGGGCGCGTTTCGCGAGGATCTGTACTACCGCCTCGCGGACATCACGATCCGTCTCCCGCCGCTGCGCGATCGCGAAGAAGACGTGCCGATTCTCTCGGCGTACCTGCTCGAACAGGTCGCGCGCGAACACGAACAGCACCCGAAGCGATTGACCGCGGCGGCGTTGCGACGACTCGTCGAGCACAGCTGGCCCGGCAATGTGCGCGAACTCGGCAGCGTGCTGCGCAGTGCATTCGTGCTCAGCGATGGCGACGAAATCGACGTCGACGATCTTTCCATCTCGGGCGCGTTGTCACGCTCCACCGAAGGGCGCAGCTCGTTCTTGCCGCCGCCGCCCGACAAGGACGAAGTCGAAGTGGTCTACGACCGCATCCGCGGCAGCGGGATCTCGCTCTTCGACATGCGTCGCGAACTCGAAAAAGGCTGCATCGCCCGCGCACTGGACGAGGCGGGTGGAAACATCACGCGCGCTGCCGCGCTGCTGGGAATGAAGCGTCCGCGCCTGTCGCAACTCGTGCGGGAGTACGGACTTGCGAAGGCATCGGGCGCAGGAGACACTTCGGACCCATGAAGACGTACGCGGACACGCTTCTGGTTGCGATCGCGATGATCACGGGCGGCTGCGCTGTCTGCGCTGGCGCTCTA
>CBIHQZ010001714.1:0-1509 GCA_966212315.1 uncultured Myxococcales bacterium | reverse complement strand
CAGCCTGGGTGGCGCTCATGAAGGCCGGACGGTGCCCCGATTCCAGCGTCGCGGACTACCTGGCGCGCGTCCGCGATCGACTCGATCTGTTTCACGCGACGCATCCGTTCGCGCAGACACGAGGTCTGCCCTTCGAGTTCGACGACATCGCGACGCTCGTCACCGAGCGCTCGAACTGGGGCGGCGGTCGCGAACTGTTCCAGCATCGTCCCGACGGGTGGACCGATGCGCTCACACCTGCCGAAGCAGCGCGATGGCTGCTCGTCCATCAGACGTTCGCCCCGGGAGGGCTCGTGAAGAAGCCGGGCGAGCCGACGTCCGCGAGCGCAGCGCCACTCAATCGATCCGCCGTCGTCATTGCGCGGGGTGAAACCCTGTTCGACACGCTCGCGAGCAACCTGCTCGTGTACGACCCCGCACGTGCGATGCCCATCGCCGCCACCGCGGACGACAAGCCGAGCTGGGAGCAGGCGCCGCCGCCGAAGAATCTCGCACTGTCGTCAGAGCCGCGACGCACGCCGAATGGATGGCTCGACTTGCTCACATGGCGGTGCCGCCGAATCGAACTCCGTGTCGAATCGGGACGCGTCACGGGCTGGATTCGCGCGGTCGGGCAGGGGATCGCGGAGGGGTCGCCGCGCGATCCGATGACCACGTGGGTGAAGGTCGAGAAGCGAGGCTGGCTGCCCATCGGTATCGACCCGGACCGCGCGTTCTGGCGGGAGAGCCACGCGTTGTTCCAGTCGACCGCGAAGAACGCGCGGACCGAGCGTCCGCGCGCACTCGCGCAACTCGCGTCGATCGACGCCCGTTCCATCGTGCCCGGCGAACGGCGCTTTGCACTCGACGTGCTCGGACTTGCATCCGATCAGGCGCGCATCGAACTCGTTCGTCACGACCGCGTGACCACCACTGCGAGCCTTCTAGCCGATCCCGATGCGGCCGACGAGATTCGCGAAGCGGTCTCTCAGATGAGCGCGCTGGCGTTCGCACTGCGCAGCGCGCTTTGGTCGTTCGCACGCCACGCGCTCGGCCCTGGCGAACGCGCGCCTGACAAGCAGGACGTCGAGAAGTTGGTCCGGTCCCTCGCCGCCGAACCGATGTACTGGTCCGAGTGCGGCGGCCACTTCGAGCGCTACCTCGACGCACTCCCGAGCGGATACGCCCCGGCGCGCGCGGCCCTCTTTTCGGCCTCCACGCGCACGGCCACCGAATGCTTCGACCGCGCCACCCGCGGCCTCGGTGACAGTGCACGCGCGCTCAAGGCTGCCACGCTCGCCTCGCAGAACTTCCGCAGCAAGCTCCACGAACTCTCGCAGCCGACCCACGCCCCGCAGGAGAGCCCATGACCGAACCACGAAAGACCCATCCGCTCGTCGAGCATTTGGAAGCGCTCGCGGCACGCGAGGATCGACGCGCGCTCGCATTGCTCCGACGCAGCCTCGCGCCCGACGCCGTCGCGTCAGCGTATCCGTTCGTCGCGCCGTTCTTCCCGGCGGAACGAAATCC
>CBIHQZ010001713.1:0-1512 GCA_966212315.1 uncultured Myxococcales bacterium | reverse complement strand
CTCCGATGAACGAGATCGTCGTGAGGACGACCCATGTGTTCCAACGCGTTCGACGCACCATCTCCGCCCCCTCCTCATCCGCGTCGGGCGCGCTCGCGCACACCGAAGACGGACGATGACGACGCGTGCGATGGATGTGCCGATCGACGCCGGCTCAGCGAGACGAAGCGCATCCACCCGGCGGTGGACGCGGCGGAGGCGGCGGTGTGTCGCGACCGGGGCATCCGGGCGGGCCGATGCGCGGAGCGACGACGGGCCCTGGTGACGGCGACTGCACCTGCGTCGTCCGCACGATCTCGAAATCGACCCTTCGATTGAGTGTGCGTCCATGCGTCGTGGTGTTCGGCGCGAGCGGACGCGCATCTCCGTCACCACGGATCTCGAGCCGATCGCCTGCGACCCCGCGTGCGACGAGCGCCTCGACCACCGCCCGCGCCCGCCGCTCCGACAGCGCGAGTGCATCGCGCTCGCCGCGTGACGCGTTCCCACGGATCGATACGCGCTCGAGTTGCGGATTCGTGACCATGAGTCGCGCGATCTCGTCGAGCACCGCGAGCGACGCCGGATCGATTCGTGCCGATCCATCTGCGAACGAGACGTGCGGAATGATCCGAATGTCCTCGCCGGTCATGATCCGCGCTGCGTCGGGACAGCCGTCGTCATCGTCCGTTCCGTTCGGCGTCTCGGGGTCGTTCGGACATCGATCGCACGCATCGAGAATGCCGTCCGCGTCGTCGTCGAGATCGGGGCAGCCATCGTCGTCGGTGTGCCCGTCGCAATCCTCGGGCTCCGTCGGGCACGCGTCACGGGCGTCGTCGATGCCGTCGCCGTCGCGATCCGCGCGTTGATCGCGTTCGGTGCGAACCGTGTCGGATGCCGGCGTCGGTCGCGCAGTCGTGGCGGAACACGCCGAGACCCCGAGCGCCATGAAGAACGCCACATCGGCCGCACGACAACGCATCAAATGCACCGCCGACCGCAGCGCCATCGCCCGTGCACGCAATCGCACTGCAGGCCGCACATCCCGGCGCCGTAGCTGCAGCCGTACGTGGTCGCCGCGGCGGACATGGTGATCGCCGATCTCATCGCGACATCGTACTTCGGCCGATCGGAACGGACCGCACTCCGCGAGCGTGTTGGTGCATTCATCCGCATCGATCGCGCGTCGCCGCGCGGGCCGAGTCGCAGCGAAAATTCACGTCGACCCCGGCTGGCGAACACGGCGTTCCATTCGGAATGAAGAGCGGTCCGCAGCGCGTACCGATTCCCCGGGGCTTCGGTGCGTCCTGCCTATCCAACGGAGGGTCGACCGCCCGTCGGTCACGTCCGAACCGAACCGCGTTCGCTGTTTCGGTCCGCGTTCACGATGGGTGGTTCCCGCGGCGCGTGCCGAATGAAAACGTCGCACGCGGTTGGTCGATTCGCACCGTGACGAGCGCGAACGTCGCACGCCGTCGAGTGTGCGCAATGGTGCCGGACCCGAACGTCGTATGGGCCCGGCGCACGCGCTCC
>CBIHQZ010001712.1:0-1513 GCA_966212315.1 uncultured Myxococcales bacterium | reverse complement strand
CCCTTGAGGCCGCCTTCGGCCTGCGCGAGATGAGTGGCGAGCGTGATCGACTCGGCACCTTCGCGAAGTTCTGCCCACCCACCATCGCGAACGGCCGCGTGTACGTCTCGACGTTCTCGAACCAGCTGCGGGTCTACGGCCTCCTCGCGCACTGAGTCCGTTTCGCATCGTCGCGCAGTGTCGCCCGACGAACCCCGAGCACACGCCCGATTGCATTTTCGCAAGAGCGACTACGCGCTCGACTTCAGACTTGAAAACCGCGTGACTCGTCCGTTGTTTCTGCGTTCGGCGGCGCAATCATTTCACTTGAACGCTTCGAGAAAGACACTAGAAAGCGGCCCGCAGAATCCGGGGGGAGAGCAAAGCGGATCGCAATTCTACGTATGTCTTCGCCTAACGAATCCAATAAGTCGGCCTTCGCCAACCTCCCCCTCTTTTCGAAAAGCGCTGCGGTGTTGTTCATCGTCGCGAAGGTCCATGGCCTGTTCGGTGTACTGACGATGTTCGTGCACCGCCCGCTGGCCGCGTTCCTCCTCGCGATCGCGTGCCTCGCGCTCGTGTCGTCGGCGGTCCTGGCGCTCGTTCAGATGCTCAAGATCGAAGCACCGCGCACGCTCGAAGAGAGGCTCGCGTGGCATCGTTCGGAAGCGCAGCGCATCGAAACGATGTTGAACGACTAGCAGGCGTGTGGCGTCAGGGGCAGTTGCCGACGCGAGCAGAGAACGAAGCGCATTCGAGGAACCCGGTGGACGGATCGATCCCGGGCGACTCGCACGTGAAGCATTCGTAACGTTCGCCGAGTGAATCGTACGCGACTTTCACGACGTGGCCCTCCGCGTCGCCGACGAAGTAGTGCGACACGCGCGAGTCGATGCCCGGCTGATCGAAGCGCACGAAGAACGCGCGGTGCGCGGTGAACGCACGCGCGATGCAGAGTTCCTGCTCGCGACCGTCGACGCCCGCGCTCACGCCGCCGCACAGGACCGCATCGGACGGCGCGGATGCGCGCACCCGTTCGTCGGGCGAGAGCGCGCACGACGCGCTGAAGGTCATGGCGACGAGAGCGATGAGCGAGGCGACGCGGCGGTGACGCATGGCACGGCGTCCAGCAACCGGCGCGCCGAGCCTCGTAGCGGCGAAAGGCCGCGAAACCGCGCGAGCGGGATGGCTCGGCGTCAGCGGGCTGACGGAGAAAACGCGAAGACCGCAGTCCTTTCGAACTGCGGCCTTCGACTACTTGCGGGGTGGACGGGACTTGAACCCGCGGCCTCCGGCGTGACAGGCCGGCGTTATAACCAACTTAACTACCACCCCTTGGTGCACGCTGTTCCGTGCGAGGGAGCGATTAACTAGCAATCGCGTTCGGGGGTGTCAATCATCTTTCTGCGCGCGATCCACAAGTTTGTTTCGAGCGAGAATTCCAGGGCGAAACGCTCACCCCTTCAGAGCGGTCGCGGCGATGACGATGCGCTGGATCTCGCTCGTCCCCTCGTAGATCTCGGTGATGCGCGCG
>CBIHQZ010001711.1:0-1514 GCA_966212315.1 uncultured Myxococcales bacterium | reverse complement strand
GGTGGTTCCCACGGTTCGAGGATCACGCGAAAGCCGGCGCTCTCGAGGCGCTTGCGCCAGACCTCGGCCTGAAGCAGTTCGGTGAACATCGACGGTGCGATGCTCGACGCCGTATTCGCCTCGCGATGGGAGGGCCGCGTCAGTGCGGCGGGACGGTGTGCGGGTCGCCTCTGCGCGATTTCCTCGTCGCGAGCATCAACTCGCCGAGGCTGCAGATGCGCTTCTGGAGCTACCCATCGGGATTGAACCGACGACCTGCGGTTTACGAAACCGCTGCTCTACCACTGAGCTAGGGTAGCGAAAGGGAGCGCTTCTGTAACACGTTCGCCGGGCCGCGCAAGAGCTTCTGTTGAGTTGCCTCGACTCCGCGCGAAACGCTGGCGATGCTCCGCGCATGGCCTCACCGATCGACCTCCGCTCCGACACCGTCACACGCCCGTCCGAAGGAATGCGACGGGCCATGGCCGCCGCCGAAGTGGGCGACGACGTCTTCGGCGAAGATCCCTCCGCGCGTGCACTCGAAGAGCGCGTTGCGTCGCTCCTCGGCAAAGAAGCCGCGCTGTTCGTTCCGTCGGGAACGATGGCCAACCAGATCGCGCTGATGCTGCTCACGCAGCGCGGCGACGAAGTCATCGTGGGGGAGGGGAATCACTGCGCGTTCTACGAAGGCGGCGCCGGTGCGGTGCTCGCGGGCGTGCAGTTCATCACTGCAGGGCAGGGTGGTCTCTTCGTGGCTGACGACGTCGATGCGGCCGCGAAGCCGGTCGCCGATTGGTACCCACGCACGAGTGTCGTGGCCGTCGAGAACACGCACAATCGAGCGGGCGGAAAGATCTTCCCGCAGCCGGTACTCACCGCGATTGCGGAACGCGCTCACGCTCGCGGTTACTCGGCGCATCTCGACGGCGCGCGCCTGTGGAACGCGCACATCGCGACCGGCCTTCCGCTCGCGGAAATGGCAGCGCCGTTCGACACGGTCAGCGTCTGCTTGTCGAAGGGTCTCGGTGCGCCCGTCGGATCGCTCATCGCGACGACCCGCGAGCGAATCGCCCGCGCGCGCCGGTTTCGAAAATTGCTCGGCGGCGGTATGCGTCAGATGGGAATTCTCGCTGCGGCCGGCAGCTACGCGCTCGATCACAACATCGCGCGACTCGCGGATGATCACGTGCACGCGAAGCTTCTTCACGCCGCACTCGACGATGCATGCGGCCGCACGCTCGCCGCGCCCGACACGAACATCGTGATGCTCGATCTTCCGGGCGCCCGCCCAGCAGACACGTTCTGCGCGCGCGCGAAAGACGCCGGAGTTCTCGCTTCGCCCTTCGGACCGAGCCGCGTTCGCCTCGTCACGCATCTCGATGCCGCACGGGCCGACATCGAACGTGCGGCGTCGATTCTGGTCGGTCTCCTGCGCGCATGAAAACGCGCGGCGCGATGCGTCTGCGGGGACTGGTGTGCGCGTCGCTGTTCGCGGCGTGCGCTCCGAATCGCCCGACCGCATTCGTATCGGCCTT
>CBIHQZ010001710.1:0-1515 GCA_966212315.1 uncultured Myxococcales bacterium | reverse complement strand
CGGGCTCGCTCGGGTCCTCGTCGGCGCAGTGGCAGCAACCGGGCGCGGGATCCATGGGTCAACCGGCGACGCCCGGCTCGATGGGGACACAATCTCGTGCGCCGTCGATCGACGCTCCAGCGCGCAGTCCCAGCATGGCGCAGCCGGGGTCTTCGTCGCCCGGCATTCAGCAGCAACCCGGCATGCAGAACCCGTCGATGCAGCAACGATTCGATCGAAACAACGCGAATCCGAATCCGGGGATGAACGCCCCGCAGTCGCCGACGATGGCGCCCCGCGGAGGTGGTCCGTTCGACTCCACGTGGAACGCGCCGATGGGAGGCGCGAACAACCCGGCGCAACCGAACGCTCCGATCGGTGGTGTGAATACCGCGCCGACGATCCAGTCGCCGAGTGTCTCCGGCACCGGAGCACCCGGCGGTGCGCTCACGGGCCCCGGCGGAAGCATGGGTCGTTAGTGTCGCGAACGCGCGGATCGCGAACATGACGACGCGCGTGTTCGCGCCGCGCCATCCGACGACGGACAAGTCATCGACGCATCGGGTGGCGCATTGAATTCGAAGCCACCTGTTCGGCGATTGCACGGCGGCGTCTTCGCGGCGCTCGATTGGCCGATGTTTCGCAGTCGCGTCGGGACAGATATCTTCTCCCGTCGATCCGCTTCCCACGCCGTGCACGGCTCGTGAGCAGCGCGTCGACGAAAGGCACTTGATGTCGAGTACGCGAGTTGCGGTGGTTCTTGGCGCATCGGGATCGGTCGGGAACGCGTTGATCCACGAATTGCTTCGCAATGGATCGTTCAAACCCATCGTGACCCTCGTGCGCCGTTCGCAACCCGATCAGGTCGCGATGGCACGCGACGCGGGTGTGGAACTGCGCGAGACGATCGTCTCCAGCATGGATCCGCCGACTCTCGAGTCCGCGACCATCGAGGCGATTCGTTCGCTCGAAGGCGATGTCGCCGGCTTCAGCGTGCTGGGCGTCGGAGCCGGAACGGCGAAACTCACGATCGAGGAACATCGCGCGATCGACGTCGCGTTGAACGCTGCGTTCGCGCGTGCGCTGAAGGCATCGGGGCGCGTGAAGCACATGGCGTTCATGTCGGCGGCCGGAGCCGATCCGACCGCGGCAACGACCGGATCGGGGGCCGCGGGACTGGCGCGTTATGCGCGCGTGACAGGCGAGGCGGAGGAGGCGGTGAAAGCGAACGGCCCCGGCGTCGTGAGTGTCTTCCGCCCGGCGATGATCATCGGGTCGCAGCACACCCCATGGCTGCTCGAGAAAGTGCTCCCCGCGTTCTCGTTCGTCACGCCCGCGAAGTACAAGTCGATCACCGTCGCGCAGATCGCCAAGGCGATGATCGCAACGTCACTGAACACCCCCGTGGCGTCGGACGTGTATCACTACCCCGAGATGATGGCGCTGATCCGTTGAAGAGCGCGCGATGCGTTGTCGACAGCCTCGCGCCGAGCGCCTTCAGAGTCGCCTTCATGTCGGCGATGACGCCCTTGGCCG
>CBIHQZ010001709.1:0-1515 GCA_966212315.1 uncultured Myxococcales bacterium | reverse complement strand
TACTCGACGAGTTGCTCGCAGTGGTCGAAGCGTCGGTCGCCGCGATCGCGTGAGCGCTTCGCAATCGATCCGTTTCTGACAGCGGACGCACGCCGCGATCAGAACCGCGCAACCTCACCCCAGTGACACTGCATCTACCGTCGCGTTCGGGCGCGCCGCGCCCACGGATTCGTGCGTGTCGGATCGCGCACGCCAACATCAACGGGAGAGACTCCAATGCCGCGTGGATCGAAGAGCAGCTACAGCAGCAAGCAGAAGCGCCAGGCCGGTCACATCGAAGACAGCGTGCGGTCGAGTGGAGGCTCGGAGGCGAAGGCCGAGCGCGTTGCCTGGGCCACGGTCAACAAGCAGGACGGCGGTGGCAAGCGCAAGGCCGCCAAGAAGCGTTCGACGAGCAAGACGGCGGGCGGACGCAAGCGCACGGCGGCGAAGAAGAGCACCGCGAAGCGTGGGACGGCGAAGCGCGGCGCAGCGAAGAAGAGCACTGCGAAGCGCGGGACGGCGAAGCGCACGGCGGCGAAGCGGAGCACGGCGAAGCGCGGGACGGCGAAGCGCACGGCGGCGAAGCGGAGCACCGCGAAGCGCGGGACGGCGAAGCGCACTGCGACGCGTGGACGTACGGCAGCGAAGAAGAGCACCGCGAAGCGCGCGACGCCGAAGCGTCGGTCGACGGCGAAGCGTGCGTCGGCGAAGAGAACGATGCGCGGCGGAAGCGCGAAGAAGCGCGGCGCGCGCAAGAGCCCGCGTCGCTCCGGCGGTCGTCGCTGAGCACCGGCAGGCGTTGACGCGTGCGCGGCCTCGCCCGAGGGTGCGCGCATGGCGGATCGAATTGCAGCGGTAGTGGGGGCGACGGGGCTGGTCGGGCGGAGCCTTGTCGAAGAGTTGCTCGCGGACGATGCCTTCGAGCGCGTGATCGTGCTCGCGCGTCGTCCGTTCGAGCACGCTTCTCATGCGCGGCTCGAGTCGCGCGTGATCGATTTCGAGCGGCTCGCGAACGAGAAGATCGACGCGACCGATGCGTTCTGCGCGCTCGGCACGACGATGCGCCAGGCGAAGAGCAAGGATGCGTTTCGCCGCGTCGATCACGATTACGTGCTCGCGTTCGCGAATGCGGTGCGCCCGCGCGCAGAGCGATTCGCACTGGTGTCGTCGATCGGCGCCGACGCGAAATCGATGTTCTTCTACAACCGCGTGAAGGGCGAGACCGAGGCGGAGACCGCGGCGCTCGGTTTTACGTCGTGCGGTTTGTTCCGTCCGTCGGTGCTGGTGGGTGAGCGCAGCGAATCGCGGCCGGGCGAGAAGATCGGGACGGTGTTGTTGCGCGGCGTGGGTGCGCTGCCGTTCACGGCGACGCGTCGACTGCGTCCCATCGATGCGCGCGATGTGGCGCGCGCGATGGTCGCCTGGTCGAAGCGCGATGCAGCCGGCGTGAGCGTGATCGAGTCCGAGGAGATTCGAGCGATGGCGCGTTCGAGCTAGTGCGGTGGCCTTCGACGGCGTCGTTGCAATCGGTGT
>CBIHQZ010001708.1:0-1517 GCA_966212315.1 uncultured Myxococcales bacterium | reverse complement strand
GCCGCGTGTATGCCGGCGGCCGTCGGCTCGAAAGGTCCGCAGCACGTTCGACCGGAAGACAACGCACGTGTGAGCGGCCGCTACGTGCCTTCGGGCCAGAAGCTCAGCGTGCGCATCGAACAACCGCTCGACACCGCCGCGACGCCACGCGGAACGGCCTTCAGTGCTGTGGTGCTGCAGCCGCTGAACGACAACACCGGCGCGGTTCTCGTCCCTGTCGGCGCGCGCCTGCGCGGTCATCTGCACTCCTCGTCCGGCGCGACCGGCGAGCGGCTCAGGCTTCGGTTCGAAGGCATCGACACGACGCTCGGCCAGGCTGCCATCGCTGCGCGCGTCGACGATGCAACGTACGCCACGTATTCGGGCGCGCCGCGCGTAATGCCTCGCCCGTACTCGTGGGGCGGTGGACCTGGCTACTACGGCTGGTACGGCGGCTGGGGTTACTACGACTACGACATCTACATTCCGCGCGAGGTGCATCTGCCCGCCGGCGGCGTGATGAATCTCACGCTCACGCGTCCGTTGCTCGCGCCCGGTGCGGCAAGCATCGCGCACTGAGCCGGACCGTTCACGAATCGCCGCCGCGGCCGTGCGACGGTGCACGCTCGGCCGGGACACCGAGAAAGCTCGCGCGCGGTGCAGGTGGAAGGCTGTGCACGAGCCACGTGAGGCCCGCGACGAAGAGGTCGCTCTCCGGTCGCGAAAGCACTCCGAAGTCGTGCGTATAGCGGAACGTCGCCGAGGCGTTCAGTGGCGCGACGAGAACGCCGATTTCCGGCCCGGCGCCGAACACGCGATCACGTGCACCGCGCAATGCCGAAGGCACCGCGGTTCCGATGTCGTCGGTGACCTGCCACAGCGCGTAGCCCACGATGCCCACGTCGACGATACCCGCGATGCGCGTGCCGACGCCGCCCTGGATCTGCGCGGTGGCGCCGCGACGAATATCGATTCCGCGTTTCGTGCCGTTCAGATCGATGCTCGCGAGAAGCGAGAGAAACAATGTGTGCGCGTCGTTCGAGTACACCGATCCGCCCACCGAGAATTCCTGCGTCCAGTGTCCGATGCCGATCCCCTGGCGGCCTTGCGGGTCGTACCAGCCCGTCGGGATGTACAGCGCGTAGCCCGTCACCACATCGAGATGACGAAAGCGAAGTCCGAGGTGCAACGGCTGCAGGAACACGTCGCCGATGCCGTAGCGATCGATGCTCACTTCGGGACGATCGCTGTTCAGCGTGATGTGTCCGATCGGAACGGCGATCGTCGCGCCCACGTAAGGCCCGTCGCGCGGAAGCGGCATCGTGATGCTCAGGCCGAGCGCGGCTGTCGCGGCGTCGAAGTCGAAGCCCGGGAGCGGCAGTCGCTCGCCGTTTCGATCGCGGGCAGTGTTCGCGGCGAGATAGCCGAAACGCTGGGCGAAGTAGACGCCCGCGGGTGGTTGATCGCCGGCGTGCAGGCCGAACGCGCCGGGGATCTTGTGTCCGAGGTCCTGCGCGGTCGCGCGCGATCCGAGTGCT
>CBIHQZ010001707.1:0-1518 GCA_966212315.1 uncultured Myxococcales bacterium | reverse complement strand
TGATCGGCGGACTTGACGTCGAGGAGCTCGCGAAGACGCACTCGTATGAGACGGCGATCGAGCGCGTGTTCGGCCGGACGCTCGCGCTCGCGGCCGCACGTGCCGAAGCATGGGAGCGCCTGCCGCGCCTCGGTGATGCGCTCGACGCCGCCGACGCGATGGACGCGCTGCGCGCGGGCCTCGGCCACGTGTGGTCGACCGGCGATGATCTCGCGGATGCGACGACCGTCCTCGGTGCCGCACCCGTGATGGTGGCGGCCTGGAGTCGCAAGCGCGCGGGCCTCGCGCCGATCGCGCCCGATCCCGCGCTGTCGCACGCCGCGGACTATCTGCGCATGACCACGGGCACGGTGCCCTCGCCCGAGGCGGTGCGCGCGCTCGATGCGTACCTCGTCACCGTGATCGACCATGGGATGTCCGCGTCGACGTTCACCGCGCGCGTGATCGCCTCGACGGCCTCCGATCTCGTCTCCGCGATCGTCGGCGCCGTCGGCGCACTCAAGGGCCCGCTGCACGGCGGCGCCCCCGGGCCCGTGCTCGACATGCTCGATGCGATCGGCGAGCCCGCGCACGCGGAGCACTGGCTCCTCGCGGAGCTCGCCGCGGGGCGCCGGATCATGGGCATGGGGCACCGCGTGTATCGCGTTCGCGATCCGCGCGCGGCCGTCCTCGAGACGGCCGTGAAGGGCCTCGCCGGCAAGCGGCTCGAGCTCGCGCGCGCCGTGGAGCGCGCGGCGGCGAAGATCCTCGCCGAGCGCAAGCCAGATCGGCCGCTCGCCGCGAACGTCGAGTTCTACACGGCCGTGCTGCTCGATGCCGTCGGGCTACCG
This sequence comes from uncultured Myxococcales bacterium, assembly GCA_966212315.1. Classification (GTDB taxonomy): domain Bacteria; phylum Myxococcota_A; class Polyangia; order Polyangiales; genus CBIHQZ01. The sequence goes on along the minus strand of CBIHQZ010001707.1, from coordinate 688 downwards.
CGCGAACAGTTCTCGGCGACGTTCGCGTGCAGCCGGATCGCGGGCTGGTCCGCGCATGTCCTCGAGCAGCGCCGCGTCGGGAAGCTGATCCGCCCCGCGTCGCGGTACACGGGCGGCTACGCGAGCCGTTGATCGTGCGCGGCGAGCGTCGCGAGATCAGGCAACTGCGCCGCATCCTTGCTGTCGAGGAAGGCACGCGTCGCCGGATCGAGCTTCGCGCTCGGGCAGCGCTCCGCAGCCATCGCGACGAGCTTGCGCGCGCGAGCCTCCCCGTCACCTTCGACGGGCTCGCCGCTGATCCGCGTCCACGGCAGGATCCGCAGCGTCGAGCCCGCGTTCGACACGAGATCGACGAACGTCGTGCCGTCGTAGTCGGGCGGCAGCCGGCGCGCGACGACGCCGACGAGATCGCGCCACATCACGAGCTTCGCGGTGCCGTCCTCGCGGCGTGCATCGATGCCGCCGCGCGTGACCTCCGCGCTCAACGTCGCGAAGCTGAGCTTGCCGCGCACGCCCTGGGGCACCGGTGACGACGGGCCCGAGACCGGGCGATCCGTCGTCAGCTTCGGGATCGGCTCGCTGATCTTCGCCGGGCGCGGCGCCGCTTCTGGCGCGAGGGCGACGGCAACGGGCACGGCCGGCAGCGCGTCATCGGCAGGCTCGCGCTGCGCGCGCTCGAGCACGACGA
>CBIHQZ010001706.1:0-1520 GCA_966212315.1 uncultured Myxococcales bacterium | reverse complement strand
CGCACACCGCGCGGCACCTCGGCACGCAGACCCTGGATTCGCTCGTTCACGATCGCACGCGCCTGCGCGAGATCCTGGCCTTCGTCGAACACCGCGGTCACCACGCTGAGCCCGGCGCGCGAGATCGATCGCACCTGCGCGAGTCGCGGCACGCCCGAGAGCGCGCGCTCGACCGGCATCGTCACGTAGCGTTCGACTTCCAGCGGCGCGAGTTCGGGTGCTTGCGAGACGATCTGCACCTGCACGTTGGTCACATCGGGCACTGCGTCCACCGCGAGCCCACGCAGCGCCCAGTACCCAGCCCCCAGCACGCAGGCGACGATCAGCGCGACGAGCACGCGATTGCGATCGGCGAAATCGACGACGCCTCGCATCGCTCAGGTCCCACCCAGCAGGCCGAGGCCCGCGACGGCGATTTCGTCGCCGATGTTCACGCCGTGCCGCACTTCGACCCCCATCGTTCCGCGCGGACCGAGATCCACCGGGACCCATCGCGCGCGTCCGTCGCGACGAACCAGCACGCACGAACCCGCTTCGCAGTGCCGCACCGACTCGGGGGCGATGTGCACTGCGCCCGCGCGTTCTTCGGGACGGATGTGCGCGGTGAGCGAGAGCCCCGCGCGCAGATGTCCATCGGCGTTCGGCACCGCGACGCGCACACGACCCATGCGCGTCGACGCATCGACCTCGGCGTGGATGTGTTCCACCCGTCCGGGCACATCGCGACGCCCGAGCGAAGGCACGTCGATCATCACGTTGTTCTGCAGCGAGATCGCGCCGAGATCGCTCTCGGGCACATCGAGTTCGGCCCACAGCGTGGACAGATCCGCGACCACGAACGCTTCGGTCTCCGGCTGCAGCCAGCTTCCGAGCACGACGCTCGACCGGATCACTTCACCGTCGATCGGCGCGATCAGCGGCGCGTTGCCGTCGAGATGTTGCGGACCGAGTCCGTACGCATGAAGACGCGCGTTGTCGGCTTGTTGATTGGCCGTCGCAGTGCGCACGGCCGCTTCCGCGAGTTCGATCTCGCGTTCGGTCGCGAGTCCCTGTCCGCGCAATCCCTGCAAGCGCGTGAGGTGCTGCTGCGCGGTGCGCAATTCGGCACCGTGGACGCGATAGTTCGCCGCCGCTTCGCCGATCGCGGGGCTCTCGACCTGCGCGAGAACGTCACCGTGCGCGACGCGCATTCCGACGCGCGCACGCAACGTGATGATGCGTCCGGCCGCGTGCGTGCTGACTTCCGCGAGCCGCGTGCGATCGAGTTCGAGCATCCCGACGACGTCGATGGTGGCTTGCGCTGCGCTGTTGCGAACGGGCGCGAAGTGGATGCCGAGTCGCTCCAGGCGCACGGCGTCGAACTCGCCGTTGGCGCCTTGCACGGTCGGTGCGGCGGTGACGTGCGGCGCCGCCGGCGGCTGCGGCTTGTGGCGCGCGTTGGTGATGAGAACGCCCGCGATCGCACCGGCGACGATGCCGATGATGCCGACGACCGCGGGGCGTGCTTTGACGGCGGGAGG
>CBIHQZ010001705.1:0-1523 GCA_966212315.1 uncultured Myxococcales bacterium | reverse complement strand
TCCTCGCCGACCTTCGATTGATCGGTTCGTCGTCGCGTTCGACGCAGATCGCAAACGCGATCCAGCACTCGATGCTCGATACCCTGCGCGCGAACTACGACAACGTCGCGGACCTCGGCGTGCACACCGCGCGGTTCCACGTGCTCGTCGGGGCGCGCATGCCTGCCGTTCTCGTCGAGCTTTCATTTCTCTCCAACGATCGCGAAGCCGCGCGGCTCGCGGACGACCACTATCGAGATGCGGTCGCCGACGCGATCGCGGCCGCGCTGGGGCATCCGTAACGCGCGCACCGATACGGATCACGCCGCGTTCCGCCTCGCTCGGGGCGGGGTTGCATCGCGCGAGGGAGTCCTTCACCTTCCCGCGCGCACAGAATGAGCCGCTTGCCGAACGTCTCCCCAGGGCGTGATCGATCGTCGCAGGGATCGCAACGAATCGAGCTTTCCCCGCAGGTATCGCAAGCGACGCGACACTACCTCGACTTGCATTTGAAGCCTCTTCGCGACGCGGCGACGCGCGGCGAGGGCGGGATGGCGCACGCGCGACGGGTGGCGTGCGTGTTCGACGGGTTGCTGTCGTCGTACTTCATGGCGGCGGGCGCGCGGTTGAAGCAGGAAGCGGTGCCGCTCCCGGAGAAGATCGCGTTGGTCGCGGTCGGCGGATACGGGCGCGGGACGCTGGGACTCGGTAGCGATCTCGACATCGTGCTGCTCGTTCCCGACTCGAACGATGCGAACGCGCACACGCTGGTCGATACGTTGCTGTACCCGCTGTGGGACGCGGGGATCTCGATCGGGCACTCGGTTCGTACGCCCGATGAACTCGTGTCGCTGGCGCGCGACGATCTGCGCACGGCGACCACGCTGCTCGACGCGCGGGTGCTGGCCGGTGACGGCAACTTTGCGAACGAAGCGATCGCCCGCGGATGGCGTGCGCTCTTCGATCGCGACTTGAACGCATTCCTCGACGGGATGCTCGACGAGATGTCGACGCGGCACGGGCGCTACGGCGCGTCGGTGTATCTGCTGGAACCCGATCTGAAACAGGGCCGCGGCGCGCTGCGTGATCTCGACATCGCGCGCTGGGCGCTTCGTTCGCGCTATCGCACCGGTGATTTCTCGGACGCGCTCAAGCTCGGAGCGATTTCGCAACACGACGCGGCGAACCTCGAATCGGCGCGTGAGTTTCTCTGGCGCGCGCGTGGCGTTCTGCACGGACGCGCCAATCGTCGCAGCGACCGGCTCACCTTCGACGAGCAGGAAGAATGCGCACGCGCGCTCGGATTCATCGACGCGAGCGAAGAACGCGAGGATCCGTTGCGCGCGGTGGGTGCGGCGGCCGAGCGCTTCATGCAGGGGTATTACCGGCACGCGCGCACGGTTGCGATCACGCTCGATCGATTGCTCGACAGCTGTCGCGCACATCGTGATTCACGCGAACGCTGGGTGCGTTCCGAGCGCGTCGCCGAAGGGATCGAGCGCTTCGAAGGGACGCTGACGTTCAGCGATCCCGACTCGCTGCAG
>CBIHQZ010001704.1:0-1523 GCA_966212315.1 uncultured Myxococcales bacterium | reverse complement strand
AGCGCCCGCGAGCGAGGGGGGACACGCATCGAGCACAGTGCTCGAGAGAGATCCCATCGGGTCGCGACCGAAACTCACGACGCACCCCGCGGACCCATCCGGCGGCGTCGCGGCGAACACGTATCCGGCAGTGACGGTGGCGATCGCGCGTGCCCGGTTCGTCGACGGCATCCAGTAGTGGACGCCGCGCCATGGGATCAGCTGCGAATCCCAGTCGAAACCAACTCATTCTCCACGGTGCATCCAACAGGAACACCGGCGAGCCATACGCCATCACTAGCGCGTCGAGCGGATGACCCACCGCGAAGCCGACTCGCACCCGTCCCGTTTCCGGATCGATCAGCGCGAAGCTGTCCGGATGCATCGCGTCCGACGGACCGATGGTCGCGTAGAGGACGTCGTGCACGGGGTCGTACACGACACGCTGCACGTCGGTGTGCAGTGCGATGACCGTGTCCGCACACGCGCCGCCACATCGCTCAGTGCCGGCGCAGTCGTCGTGAAGAGTGCCGCACGTCGCGCCCATCGATGCGCAGGTGCGGGGGCAGTGCCCGTCGACGACATCGCGCGTCGTGGCGTCGATGGCGGCGTCGAACGGTGACGATGCGTCGATGGCGGCGTCGAACGGTGGCGATGCGTCGATGGCGGCGTCGAACGGTGGCGATGCGTCGATGGCGGCGTCGAAGGGTGTCGTGGCGTCGATGCCGTCCGGCGGCGCGAACGCGTCGAATCCGTCGCGAAGAGCATCCCCGCCCAGATCGGAGATCGGATCGGCGCTGACGTCGTGAATCGCTCCGTCGATCGGCCTCACGCCCGAAGCGCATCCAGCAAGCAGCGGCGCGAGCACCCACGCGGCGGATCGCGACGCGTGAGCGCGGACGCATTGACGACGAATGGCGACGGACGGGCGCATTCGCGCAGGATACACAGTCAGCGAGGCGGTCTCTCCGTCACCATCGTACGGCGCCTGCTTTTTCCACCTGCGCTGTGCACGAGCCTTCGGCTTCGCAGGCACTTCGCCCGCCGATGCCGCGGGTCCGCAGAACCGGCCTATGCGACACTGCGCTCGGAATGGACGACCGCGCAGGGCAACGAATCGGCGGTCGCTACCGTCTGGAAGCGCGGCTGGGCGCAGGCGGGATGGGCGAGGTCTTTCGCGCATGGGACGAGCGGCTGCAGCGCGCGGTCGCGCTCAAGATGTCCCTCGCGTTGCCGATCGGCGCCCACGACGCCGTCCTCGTGGCGCGTGCGCTGCGCGAAGCGCGACTGGCAGCGGCGCTCACGCACCCGAACATCGTGGCGATCTACGACGCCGGAGTGCACGAGGGTCAGCCCTACGTCGTCATGGAGTTGCTCGATGGGCACAGCCTCGCGCACGCCGTAGGCCGCGACGACGTGACGCTCGGTCAGCGCGTGCAATGGCTGATGGAGCTGGCGGGCGCACTCGACGCGGCTCACACCGCGGGGTTGATTCACCGGGACGTCAAGCCGGACAACGTCATCGTTACACGCGCGGGGGTTCT
>CBIHQZ010001703.1:0-1527 GCA_966212315.1 uncultured Myxococcales bacterium | reverse complement strand
GCCTCTACGCGTTCGCGCTCGGCATGGCCGTGGTGTTCTTCGCGCGCAAGGGCTACGGGCACGCACGCTGGCTCGCGGTCTCCGTGGGCCTCGCGTGGCTGTTGGTGGTCTTCTTCTTCCGCGTGTTCGGTTCGGGCTCGCGCGAGCAGGGCTACGCGACGGCGGCGGCGAGCGGAAAGCTCCGCTTCCTCGTGATGACCTACCTCCTGAAGAATCTCTATCAGGGGATGCTCTTCTTCCTCCTGCCGTTCTACTGGCAGAGCGCGACGCTGCGATCGCCGCACGCATGGTTTCTCGGCGTGCTCGGCGCATGTGCGTTGCTCAGCACGATGGATGTTGTCTTCGATCGCATCGTGATGCGCTGGCGCGCGCTCGCGTCGGTATTCCACGCGTTCATCCTGTTCGGCACGCTCGATCTCATCCTCCCCGCGTTCCTGCGCGGCATGCCCGCACTCGTCACCCTCTGCACCGCCGCCGGCGTGAGCACGGCCGCGTTCTGGACGCTCCACGTGCCGTTCTCGGCCTTCCGCGAGAAGAGCTTCCTCGTCGTGTTCGCGACCACCATCGCACTCACCAGTGCCGGCGCCGCCGCGGTGCGACGCGGGATCCCGCCCGTTCCGATGCATCTCGCGCACGGAGCCGTCGGCCCCTCGCTGCTCGGCGACGGTCGGCTAACGATGGAAGTGCAGCGCGTGCATCGCTCGGTGTTGAACTCGATCGTCGCGGTGACCGACGTGGACGTGCCCGCCGGTCAGAACGACGTGCTCGTACACATCTGGCGCCGCGACGGCGTCGAAGTACATCGCGCATCCGGCGCGCAACTCGTTCGCCGCGAACAACCCGGCAACGTGCTGCGTCTCGAGTCCGCGATCGCCGCCGAGGCAATGCCCGCAGCGGTGGTCGGTGAATGGTCGGTCGACGTCGAAACGGGCGATCGGCAACTCGTCGGCCAGGTGCGCTTCACGGTCGACGAATGAGCGCGCGTCACGCCACGCCGGTGCTGCTCGTGCACGGCATCTGGGACACCGGTGCGCGTTTCGACAGCATGCGGGCGGCGCTACATCGCGGCGGAATCACCCGCACGCGCGCGCTCGATCTGCGACCCAACAACGGTTCCATCCCCATCGCCACGATGGCCGCACAGGTCGCGTCGGCCGCCGAATCGCTGCGCACCGAGCACGCGAGCGATCGCGTCGACATCGTCGGCTTCAGCATGGGCGCGTTGGTCTCGCGCTATTACATCCAGCGCCTCGAGGGACGACGTCACGTGCGGCGCTACATCTCGATCGCGGGACCGCACGCAGGAACCGCGAACGCGTTTCTCTCGTGGGTGGCGGCCGGTCGCGAAATGCGTCCGCGCAGCGCGTTGCTCGAGGACCTCGCGCGCGACGAAGCGCCGTGGGGCGAAGTCGAAGCGCACTCCTGGATCACGCCGTACGACCTGATGATCGTTCCGCCGCGCAGCGGTTTTCTCCCCGCCACGAAGACGCGCACGTTCCCGGTCGCGATGCATCGACTGATGATCAC
>CBIHQZ010001702.1:0-1527 GCA_966212315.1 uncultured Myxococcales bacterium | reverse complement strand
CTCGCGGTCGCGACGGCGACGTTCAATTCGCAGAAGTTCGAGCAGGCGAAGAGCTTGTTCTCGGATCTGCTCCTTCGCTTCGGCCGCGATCTCGAGCGGAACGAACGCGCCGCGGCGCTGTATCGACTCGGCATCGCGTCGAGCAAACTCGGTGACGGCAGTGCGGCGGTTCGCGCGCTCGCGGAAGCGTCGGACATCGATCCGAACGACTCGCAGGTGCTCGACGCACTCGCCGACGCGTACGGCCAGCAGGGCAAGTGGGAAGAGGTCGCGAAGATCAAGCGCAAGCGCATCGACGCCGCGCCCGATGGCGATCGCTACGACCTGTTCATCGAACTCGGCGAACTGTTCGCCGGCAAGGTCAACGACAAGACCCGCGCGGCGAAGGCCTATCTCAGCGCGCTCGAACTGCGCCCCGACGATCGACGTCTGCTCACGCGCCTCATGCAGCTCTACTCCGAAGAGCGCGACTGGGGACGTCTCGTCGAGATCATCCTGCGCCTCGCGGACCTCGTCGAAGATCGCGCGCAGTTGTCCAAGTACTACCTGACGGCGGCGCAGCTCTGCCACGAGCAGCTCAATCGTCCGGACGAAGCGATCGACTACTACCAGCTCACGCTCGAGAACGATCCCGCCAACGGCCGCGCGCTCGACGGGCTCACCAAGCTTCGCAGCGATCGCAAGGACTGGGCGGGTCTCGAGCAGAGCTACAAGAAGGTCCTCGGTCGCCTTCCCGAAGGCGCGCCGAAGACTGCCACCGCGAAGCTCCACATGCTCCTCGGCGATCTCTACGCCACGCACCTCGCGAGCCCGGCGGAAGCGATCAACTCGTACGAGCGTGCGCAGGAACTCGATGCGAGCACCGACATCGGCGACAAGCTCGGTGCGCTGTATCTGAAAGACAGCAAGCAGCACTGGGAGAAAGCCGTGCGGTCGCAGCGCGCGATCCTCGCGAAGAACCCGCAATCGGCCGAGACCTACAAGGCCCTGCGCAAGCTCTTCACCGAGGCGAAGAAGGCCGACGAGGCGTGGTGCTTCTGCCAGGCGCTCACCGCGCTCAAGGCCGCCGAGCCCGAGGAAGAAAACTTCTTCAAGAAGTTCCGCGCCGACGGTCCCGCCGTTGCCGCAGAGAAACTCAACGACGAACTCTGGACGCGCGAAGTACAGCATCCGCACGAAGACACCCTGCTCACCGCGATCTTCGCGTGCATCACGCCGGCCGTGCTGGCGGTGCGCGCCGAGAAGCGTGACGTCTACGGCGTAGGTGATTCGGACCTGCTCGATCCGGCGACCGATCCGGGACAGATGCCGCGCATGCTGCACTACGCAGCCGGCGTCTACGGCATGAAGACCCCGAAGCTGTATGCGAAGCCGGGCGACGACTCGGGCATCAACTTCATGCACACCAATCCGCCCGCGATCTTCCTCGGCAAGGCCGCGCTCGCCGGCGGCCCGGCGCAACCGCTCGCATTCCTCGCGGGCAATCGTCTCGCGTACCTCCGTCCGGGGCATTACATCCGCCAGATC
>CBIHQZ010001701.1:0-1529 GCA_966212315.1 uncultured Myxococcales bacterium | reverse complement strand
GAGCCGCGATCCGATCATCGGTCCGCCTTTGCGACGCGTGGTGGTCGGCGCAGCTCGCACCGCAACACGCATCGGCATCGGTGCGACCGCATCCATGGTTCCGTCTGCGAAGCAGCGATCGTGCCGCAGGGAATGCCTCGCGTTCTCGTCATCGCGTCGCCGTCCGTCCGGCGGAGCCGCTGGAATACTTCCCGACGCACTCGGGAACTATTCCCACCCGGCTCGCCCGATCACGCTTCATTCGCCCGCGTTCTCGCAACTCTTGGGTCATGGCACATCCGGTGCTGAGGCGCCGCCGCGATGTCTCGCGTTCGACGGCTCTCACTGCTCTTCACATCATGGATCTTCGCGTGTTCGTCGACGGCCGTCGCGCAGTCGTCGATGCCGCCTCCTGCGCCGGAGGCGGACTCGAGCACACGGTCGATGAGTCTCGCCGATGCGCTCACGTACGCCGCCGCGCATCAACCGCGGCTGGCGGTCGCGCGCGAAGAGATCGCGATCCGCAGTGCCGAGGCCAGGATCCCGCATGCGCGCTGGCTGCCGCGCGTGGGCGCCACGGTGCAGGCCGTCGTCGGTTCGAACAACAACTCGGCCGCGAACTGGCTCGGGAGCGGCGGCGCGGTGGAGTTTCCGCGCATTGCGGGGACGGGCTTTCTGCAGGAGCCGGCGGAGATCAACTGGCGGCCGTACATGAGCACGGCGGTGGGTGTCGGCGTCGAGCAGCGCATCTTCGACTTCGGTCGCGTGGCGGCGGAAGCGGCCGCTGCGGATGCGGCGGTGCAGATCGCGCGACATCGTGCCGATGCGGTCGCCCTGCGGACCTCACTCGACGTGCGCGAGGCCTATTACGCAGTGCGGGCCGCACGGGCCGTGTCGACGGCATCCGACGACGCGGTCGCTCGCGCGACGGTGCACCGCGATTTCGTGCGCGCGTGGGTTTCGCGCGGCATGCGCCCGCAGATCGAACTCGATCGCGCCGAGGCCGAACTCTCGCGATTCGAGGTCGGCCGCGTGCGGGCTCGCGGCGGGGTGCATCGTGCACAGACCGTCTTCGCGGCCGCCGTCGGTGTCACGGATGCGGCGCTCGATGCATCCGACGACGCGCCCCTTCCGCCGAACCTCCCGACGATCGAAGAGGCGATCGCGCAGGCGGAATCCCACGATCCCGAGCTTGCGGCCGCCCGTGCCGAACTGCGTCGGGCGCGCGCGGAGACTCGCGCCGCGAGTGCGGAGCTGCTTCCCGAGGTGCGCCTCGTTGCGAGCGTGCTGAGCGCCGCGGGTGGGGCACCCAGGGAGAGTCCGCACAACGACGTGACGTATGGATCGGGCTTCGTTCCGTGGGTGCCGGACTACTTCGCGGGACTCGTGTTCAGCTGGCGGATGTTCGACGGGGTGGCACGCGCGCGGGTCGATGTGTCGCGTCGGCGCGAGGATGCTTTCGCGGCCGAGATCGCATCGTTCCGGCGCGACGAGATGGCGGCCGTACAGAACGCTTGGATCGACGTGAGCGTCGCGCAATCCGCCCTCCC
>CBIHQZ010001700.1:0-1530 GCA_966212315.1 uncultured Myxococcales bacterium | reverse complement strand
AGGACTCCGCGACGGAGCTGGGCGCCCGCGCGCGCGACGAGGGCGTTCGCCTCGAGGTACCGCGCGCCGAGCCGCCGCGCCTCCGCGAGCGCCTCGTCGAGCATGCCGAGCCCGCCGGCGTGCCCGCGCTTCACATCACAGACGCCCGCATAGATCAGGCAATCCGCCCGGCTCCACCGCGAGGCGGTGCGGCCGAGGATCTCGAGGGCTTCCGCGAACAGCGCCGCGGCCTGATCGTAGAGGCCGACCTCGAGCAAGATGATCCCCGCGACGCTCAGAGCATCACCTTCGCGGCTGCGATCGCCGTAGCGTCGACACAACTCGAGCGACCGCTGCGCCGACGCCATCGCGCCGCCGAAGTTGCCGAGGCACATCTCGATCACCGCGACGTGGTTCGTCGCGATCCGCTCGAGCCACGGATCGCCGGTCTTCTCGATCATCGCGAGCACCGGCTTGTACGCATCGCGCGCCGCCTCGTAGTGCGCGCGCATGAGATGGATGCGGCCGCGGCCGAGCATCGCGGACATCTCGTCGGTCAGTGCGCCCGTCTTGTGGAACAGCTCGCGCGCATGGCCCACCACGAACAAGGCCTCGTCGTAGCGGCCGAGCCGCTCGAGGATCTCGCTGCGCACGCGCAGTGCTTCGCCCTGCATGCGCTCGTCGCCGGCGGCGACGGCATAGTCCTCGGCGACGACCGTCGCCACGGTCGCGTTCGCGTAGTCGCCCCACCGCAGCATGCGCTGGGCGCGGCGGATCGCGACGTCGGCGAGGCGCGCCGGCTCCCCCTCGCAGAGCCGCTGCAGATCGTCGAGGTCGCCCGGGTTCGAGACCATGTCGCCCTGCAGGCGATGCGCCTCCTCGCGGCCGGCGAGGGCCTCGCGGCGGCGGGCGCGTGACGTCGGCGTGGTGGGCGCGGCGCCGAGCTCGCGCTCGAGATCGAGGGTGCGCGTGAAGCAACTCACGGCAGCGTCTGCATCCGACGCCGTGAGCGCGAGGCGCCCCGCGCGCAGCCAGAAGGCCGCCGCGCCGGCGGTCTCGCCGCCACGCTCGAGGTGCTCCGCGATCATCGCGGGCGGCTCCTCGCGACCGGCGAAGAACCGCGACGCCAGCAGCCGGCCGACCTGCGTGTGCGTCTCGCGCTGCGTGCGCGCCGACAGCGCCTCGTAGACCACCTCGCGCACGAGACCGCGCGCGAACGCGAGCTCGCTGCCCTTGTTCTCGCCGTGGATGAGGAAGCCCGCGGTGACGAGCTCCTCGAGCTCCTTGTCGAGCGCCTCGACGCCGGGCTCGAGCGCGAGCAGCTCCTCGAGCAGCCGCACGCGGATCGTGCCGCCGAGGACCGCCGCGAACCGGAGTGCGGCCTTGCCGATCGCGCTCGTGCGATCGAGGCGCGCGGCGATCACGTCGCGCGCGGAGGCCGGCAGCTCGTCCTTCGCCTGCGCCTCGCGCACGCCCTGCGCGAGCTCCTCGATGAACTGCGGGTTGCCACCGCCGCGTGCGAGCACGGCAGCGATGTTGAGCGGTGTCGCC
>CBIHQZ010001699.1:0-1532 GCA_966212315.1 uncultured Myxococcales bacterium | reverse complement strand
GCTCGCGCGCGAGCAGCCATCCGACCGTGTCGAACACGAGCAGGAACGCGCCCTGACTGATCGCGGCGACGCCCGTTCCGACGAGGAAGTCGTTGCCGAACGATCCCTGCGCTTGCTGCGTTCCGGCCCACCACGCGATCGCGCCGCCGGTGACGTAGAGAACGTCGATGGCCGCGTTGATGCCGTAGATCAACGACTGCCGGCGCGAGCGATCGACGGTGTGGCGATGAAGCGCCACGAGCACGTCGCCGGTGCGCGAAAGGCCCGCCGACGATTCGCGCCGTTCGCGCGCGAAGGAGAGCACCCACGGAATCGCGATGGCCGTGTTGATCGCGCCCCACAGCGCGGTGTTCACGCCGAACCAGCGCGAAGTCTCGCCACCGAGTCCCGACGCGCCGAGCACCGCACCGGTCGTGAGCGATGACAGTCCCCACGAGAGGAGCAGGTATCCCTGCGGTTCGTCCTGCGCGAGGTTCGCGCGACGCAGATCGAAGAGTCGTTGCGCGCGCGGATCGACGCCCGACTGCGCGGCGACCGATTGCGCGTTCGATGTGCGCGTCGCGCCGACGAGCGAGAGCGTGGACGCGACCACTGCGACTGCCAGCCGCCCGCTCACACCGAGTCCCGTCGCTTGAGAAGCATCATCACCAGGAGCAGCACGAGAAACGTCATCGCCGCGAGCATGCCGGCCGCGACGAATGTCTTCTCGAACGTGGTGAATCCCATCGCGCCGCCGCCGTGTTCGCGATTGCGCACCTCTTCGAGCGCGCATTGAAACCATCCGTCGCGAATGCCGCGGCCGGTCAGACCGCACGCACGAATGCGCCAACTCTCGGCGATCGCGCGACGCTCGGCGCCGAGCACGCCCTCGAACGACCAGCGCGCCGGGATCAGCGACATCACGGCCTTGAGCCACCCCTTGGTGGTCATCGTGACCAGCCGGCCGCCCAGCACGACCTGCGGAATCAGCGCGATCGGCGTGAGCGCCATCGCGGCTTCGGTCGAGACCACCACCGTCGAGAGAAGCAGCCCGATCGCGACCGCGCACATCGCGGTGATCACCAGCATGCCGAGCATCGGCAGGAACGAATGCCAGCTCCCGCCGCCGAGCCCGATGGCGGGATACACGATCCCGAGCAGCACGGTGCACTGCACGATCGAGAGCAACGTGAGCATCACGAACTTCGACATCACGTAGTTGACGATCGAGAGGTTCACCATCCGTTCGCGCCGGTAGATCGCTTGTTCCGCGACGATCTCGCGGCCGGCGTTGCTGGTGCCGAACCAGATGGCGGCGACCGCGAGAAAGAAGATCGCGCCGCCGAAGTCGGCGACTTCGGGGAAGCGCGAAGGATTGGTGGCGCACGCAGTGTCCAGTGCGTGACCCGCATGGCGCGCGGTGTTCTCCATGCGTTCGAGATGGAGTCGGCACCACATGTTCGGCGCGCGCGGCGGATGCGTGAACACCAGCGCGAGCAGCCCGCCGATGATGGGCGCTTGCAAGAGCATGATGGCGAGCCCGGCGCGGTCGC
>CBIHQZ010001698.1:0-1532 GCA_966212315.1 uncultured Myxococcales bacterium | reverse complement strand
CCCGCAATCCCACGCCGTGGCGACCGCGCACGCCGTCGCCCTCGACCGACACGCGCGTTCCCGGGCGGATCGAAGCGAGTGACTCGGCATGGCTCACCGGCACGCGCACCGTGATGCCGCCATCGAGCACGAAGCCATCGGCCACGTGACCGCGGGTGTACGTCACCGAGTTCACGACGCCGCGTACATCGAAGTGCTGCACGCCGCGCCCCGGGCCGCCCGAGACGGTCATCCCGTCGGCCGCGCGATCGGAACGCGACAACGGCGGTAGCGCGCGCGACGGACCACCGCCCGTGCCGAGCGAACCGAATCCGAGATCGACCGACCAGTTCGCCCGCGGCAGGAACAACGTCTGTCCATCGGGGGTGATCTGCACCCGATCGCCGACGCGAACATGGGTGGTGACGCTCGCCGCCGTCATGTGATCGAAGCGAATCGTCGCGTGATCCGAGAGGACAACCCCGTCGACGTCCCCGCGTGGATCGACGATCCAGGCACGCACCCGGGCGTCGTGCCCTGCGGCGAGGGCGGAGGAAGAAGCGAGGAATGCGGCGACGGCGAAGCTGATTGTTCGGTGTTTCATGGTGTGTGACTCGTGCGTCTTCCACCTCCTTCGCAGCAGTCGTGCCAGCCGCACCCGTGCAGAAACTACCTGGGTCGCGCGCGCGAGCCGCAAGCGATACCTTCGAACCCTCGGGGGAATGGCGAATGGGGCATGACGAGTCCGCAGGCTTGCCTGGAACGCGAACCGGCGCGGGCGCGCGAGATTTACAGTCGACGAGTCACGCAGCGAAGACCGCTCTCATTCTGGAGAGCATCAGTGACGCCTGCGTATTTCTCGATCGCGAGTGGCGCTATGTCTACGTGAACGAGCGCGCCGCGCGGATCTTCGATCGACGCCCGCAAGATCTCGTGGGGAAGAAGATCTGGGAAGAGTTTCCCGAGGGCGTGGGGCAACCGTTTCATCTCGCGTACGAGCGCGCGATGGCCAGCCAGATGCCCGAGCAGATCGAGTCGTACTACCCGCCGTACGACCGTTGGTTCGAGAACCGGATCTACCCCTCGCACGAGGGGCTGGCGATCTTCTTTCAGGACGTTACCGAGCGGCACAAGAGCGAACGCGCGCGCCGGCAACTTGCACGCGCCGTCGAAGCAACGACCGACTTCGTCGCAATCGCCGACCAGGACGGAAGCCTTCGCTTTCTCAACGGCGCAGCGCGCGCGGTGCTCGGACTGGCACCGGACGCACCCGTCGAGTCACTCGTGCTCACCGCGCTGGTTCCGTCCGAAGCAGCAGAAATCCTCATGCACAGCGCACTCCCCACCGCCGTTCGCGCCGGCTCGTGGCGTGGTGAACTGACCGTTCGCGCTCACACCGGCCGCACGTTTCCGACGCTCGGCGTGGTCACGTACGCCCCCGGCGGGCCCGGCGAAGATCCGTTCTTCGCGATCATCGCGCGCGACATCACCGAACAGAAATTCAACGAAGCGCAGGCGCACGAAGAAGCCGAGATCTGCGCGCAGGCCGAGCG
>CBIHQZ010001697.1:0-1534 GCA_966212315.1 uncultured Myxococcales bacterium | reverse complement strand
CTCGACCTGCCGACCCTGGGACTGGACGACGGCGCGTCGCGGCTCGACGTCGATCGCGCGATTCGCGGGCATGTACTGGCGACCGCCGAACTCATGGGTCGGTTCCGTAGCGCGGAGCCGGCCGTGATGCCGCGCCACGCTTGACGGGCGCGCGCGATCGACTGTCGGGCGCGCGATCGACCCGTCACGCCAGCGAAGCCCGCCCAGCGGGTTGCGTCGGTATCGATTCGACGCCGATGGTGAGTGCTCGTCGGCACCACGCCGCGTTTGACCGCGACGCACCGTCGATCACGGCGAGGGATTCGTGACCCATGATGAGTTGTAGCGAGGGCGGGGCGATGGGCGCGGGCGGCGCGGGCCAGACCTTCGACGCACCTCCGTGCGATCAGGTACGTTGGCGCATGGTCGCCAAACGGTGGGTGCTGGCGCTCGCGATGATTGCAATGCACTCGACCGCCGCGTGCAGCAGTGCGGTCCGACCGGATGCGGGCGGCTTCGACGCGACCCTCGAGGCCGATGCCGCGATGACGGTCGATGCCCCGATCGGTCGCGACGCGACCACCGACGAACGTGCGGACACCGGCACCGCGCCCGACACGTGTCACGTACCGCCGGACGCGGAGTCCGTGCCGATGGCGTGCACCGAGTCGAGTTGTGCGGGCGGCGAACGATGCAATCCCTGGACGGGGCGGTGTCAGTCGGCTGCGCTGCCCTTTCCGCCGTCCGGCGGCGATATCGGTTCCGCGTGTGCAACCGACTCCGAGTGTCGTTCAGCGGGCGGACTCGGTGCCGACACGATCGGCGTCGGCGTGTGTCAGTCGCCAGGTGCGGGAGACTGGCCCGGCGGCTATTGCCGCAGCTACTGCAACCTCTGCCCCGATACGGCGAGCGTCTGGGACGTCACGACGCTCGGACAGAGCAACTGCCCACAGCGGGCGGTCTGCCTCCCCGCGTACTACGCGCAGGGCGCGGGTTACGGCACGTGCATGCGCGGGTGTCGCGTCGACTCCGATTGCCGCACGGCCGAGGCGTATTACTGTCGGCGCACGATCGGCGGTCGCACGTTCGACAATGGCTACTGCGCGCCGGCGCACTGCCAATCGCGCGGGTGCACATCGAGCTACGAGTGCTTCTGCTGAGCGTGGAGAGTTTCGCATCGTGCAGCGGTGGCTGGTGCTGAACGCGCGAGGTCAGCTGAATGGCCTTTGCGACTGACTCGTTCTTCAACGAGGTGCTCCGCGTGCGAGGAGTGTCTCGTCCGCTCGCACTACGGTCCCCATTCAACGGCGTCGCCCGCTACTCGCGCGTGCGCCGTTCGATCATCGCGGCGAAGCCGATCAACGCAGTCTCCATCTCGGGTTCGCAGATCGAGGCTACGAACCCGTTCCGGCACGAACTACCGATCACGCGCCTGGACGCAGTGACAGTACGGCACGCCGTCGGGCGTGTCGGACGCGCAGACTTCGCCGATGAGGCACGCCGGGCCGCACCCGCAACGGCTGCTGGATGGACCGACACCGCATTCCGACGCGCG
>CBIHQZ010001696.1:0-1538 GCA_966212315.1 uncultured Myxococcales bacterium | reverse complement strand
GATGGTGATCAGCAGGTCATCCACGTCGCGTTCGGACAAGCGTCCCGCGCGGTGGACCATGCGGCTTCACGAGCGACCGAGAGCGATCTCGCGTCGCTGTTCGAATCGTCCGCCGACGAGATCCGCGTCGAGCAGCGCCCGGCCGATCCGGTTGCGGCGGTGTACACCCGCGCCGAAGTCGCGCGCATCTTCGCGGTCGATGCGTCGCGCTTGAAGGCGTGGGAGCGCGCCGGGCTCGTGCGACCGAGTGCCGAGGCCGCGGGCGAGTCGGCGTACTCGTTCCAGGACCTCGTCGCGGTGCGCACCACGCGCGATCTCGTCATCAAGGGCGTGCCGGTCGCGCGCATTCGTCGTGCGGTCGACGCGCTGCGAAAGACACTCCCCGGTGCGACGCCGCTCGCCGAACTTCGCATCATCAGCGACGGCAAGACGATCGCAGTGCGCAAGGGCAACAGCACCTTCGATCCGGTCACGGGGCAGTTGTTGCTCGACTTCGATCTCGGGACGTTGCGCGACGACGTGGTGCGCGCCCTCCCCGCGCGTCCGGTGCGCCGCGATGCGAAGACCGCGTACGACTGGTTTCTCGAGGGGTGCCGGCTCGATGCCGAAGACGCAACCCGCGTCAGCGCCGAGGCCGCGTATCGCAAGGCCATCCGCCTCGATCCGACGCTCGCGACCGCCTACGTGAATCTCGGCACGCTGCGCTTGCTCCAGGGATCACTCACCGATGCCGAGGCACTGTATCGCAAGGCGCTCTCCCTCGACGATTCGTTGAGCGAAGCGCACTACAACCTCGGGTTCATGAAACTCGAAGCGCGCGCGCACGACGAGGCGATCGATCTGCTCTCGCGCTCGGTCGAAATCGAACCCGGCTTCGCCGATGCACACTTCAATCTCGCGGTCGCGCTGCATCAGAGCGGACGCGGTTCCGAGGCGCTGCCGCACTGGCTGGCCTACTTGGACCTCGAGCCCGAAGGGCCGTACTCGGCCATCGCCCGCACGCACGTTCCGTAGCCACGACGCAGCGCGGACGCTCACCGCCATGGCCCGCGCGCTGATATCGTCGCGACATGGCCGACCCCCGCATCTTTCGCTTCAACAACGAGCGCCCGGACATCGTGCGCGACGTGGTCGATCGAGTCATCGCCGAGACGCGCGATCCGCTCCACGCGCTCAACGACGCGGCGTTCAACGAGATCAAGCGACTCGAACCGCGCCCCGGTGACGAACGCGCCGAGCTGTCGATGTTCCGCGACATCGCGCGCACCGTCGGCCGGATGAGCGACGTGCAGCGCCGCAATCGTTTACGCACGCTCGCCGAGCAGTACGCATGGGACGTCGCCGGCAACTTCGACCCGCGGGTCTACAAGGTCGCTTCGGGCATCGTCCCCACGCTGGTGTCGTTTCTCACCTCGCCGCTCGACACGATCACCGGCAGCGGCGGGCACGACGCACTCCGCGAACACGTCGCGATCCAAGGCCCCGTCGATACGATTCGCAAGCTCACCGAGATCGGCACCGTGATCTTCGTGCCGACG
>CBIHQZ010001695.1:0-1538 GCA_966212315.1 uncultured Myxococcales bacterium | reverse complement strand
CCGCTGCCACGCGCCCCTCTCCCTCCGACGCCACCCCGTCACGGGTAACTCAGGCGTCGTCGAAAGAGGGGCTGGAATGGTGGTGGCGTGGAAGGGAGCTGCGTCGTCTGCGACGGGAGGCGCGCACCCAGCGCGTCCCGCGCATCCTGATCACTCACCAGCCTGAGCACTCACCACGCGACACTCTTCGAGCCCCTCTTTCGACGACGCATGCGTCACCGCTCGACGTGGTTGCGTCGGAGGGAGAGGGGCGCGCGGTAGCGGGGGTGAGGTTGCCTCGCCCGCCCCGACCGCGACATCCATGGCGCAGTGCATGGAGGATTTCACGGTCAGCCCATCCGCCGCGGACTAACCGCGAACGCGGGGAACGGCGACGCGGTGTGCTAGGCTGCACGCGTCGCAGGCAATCGGAACAGCCGGAACAGGCCATAGGCGAATTGGTTCGAGGTAACACTCGGATCGAAGGGCTCTGGCGGTTCCGATCCGCTGCAGCATCGCGGGTTGCTCGGTTCGAGCGACGCCGCGCACGCGTCATTTTCGTCGAACGTCCACAGGAGAGTGCCGATTGGCAACACGATCCAACACCACATTCCAGAAACGTCAGAAGGAACAAGCCCGCATGGAGAAGGCCCGCGACAAGGCCGCCAAGCGAGCGCACCGCAAGTTGCACAAAGGGGAGACCCCCGCGGTCGACGAGACGGCCCCGGGCGCTGAGTCGACGGACGGAACGGTCGCCGCGGCGGAACCGCCGACGAACACGGCCGGCTGACCGACATGCGGACAGGATCACGACGACTCGGGCTCGCCTCGCGCTACCCGGGTCGCGCGATCTCGTCCCACTGGGCGGCGATCTGCTCCGCGGTCCATGGCACACGCGGATCGTCCGCGATCACGCCGGGGCTCTCGACGACGCGGTAGACACTCAGCTTCGATCCCGCGGCCGCCAGCACTTCGCCCGACAGATCGTCGGCGAGCGGCGACGCGAGAAACAGAGCGGCCGGCGCGATGAACTGCGGGCCGTAGGTTTCGTCGGGCATCGCCTGGAACATGGGGAGGTCGTCGGTCATGCGGGTGCGCGCGATCGGCGCGATGGCGTTGACCTGGATCGAGTGCTTCTTGAGTTCGATCGCGAGCGTGCGGGTGAGTACGTAGATCCCGGCCTTCGCGGCGCTGTAGTTCGCCTGTCCGAAGTTGCCGAGCATCCCCGAGACCGAGGTCGTGTTCACGATCTTGCCGCCGCGCTTCTGCGCGATCAGCTGCCGCGCCGCCGCTTGCGAGACGAGGAAGGTGCCGCGCAGATGGACCGCGATGACGGCGTCGAACATCGCCTCGTCCATCTTGAGCAGCGTCTTGTCGCGCAGGATGCCGGCGTTGTTCACGACGATGTCGAGCCCGCCGAAGTGCTTCACCGCATCGTCGACGATCGATTGCGCGCCTGCTGCGTCTGCGACCGAGGCGTGGTTGGCGATCGCCTCACCGCCGAGCGCGCGGATCTCGTTGGCGACGGACTCCGCGGCAGAGTTGCTCGAGCCGCTTCC
>CBIHQZ010001694.1:0-1538 GCA_966212315.1 uncultured Myxococcales bacterium | reverse complement strand
CGAGCTTCGCGCAGGCGAAGCTTAGGAGTCGTTGCCGCGGGTTCACCCGCCGGGCATTCCGCGCCCTTCAATTCAGCATCTTGCGCGCGAGCACCCGCTGCACTTCGGGCAGCACGGTTTCCACTTCGCGGTTCGCCGTCTCGAGTGTGAGCCCCTCGGCCACGACGATCTTCGCCGTGCCTCCAGTCGGATAGTCGATGTGCGTCTCGGCGTTCTTCTCTGCCTCGACTGCCACGGGAATCACGCCGCTGCCGACGCGAACAGGTACGTATCCAAGAGTGCGTGTCATGGGCTCCTCCCCGTTTGAATAACCACCCACGTCTCGATGCCAACCATCGCGCGTACGCGAAACGCTCGGCGGTGTGGACGAATTGCATCCGCGTCGTGCGTGCCTCGAAACACATCCCATCTGCCGAGCGCGACCGCGTGCATACATGTGCGCAGAAAAGTTGGGTGGACGAGTCGGCGCGTAGAAGTATTCGTTTCGGAGGTCCCGCATGTGGAACGTCGTCGAGCGCCGCGTCGAACGGAGCAGTCATCTCGAGAGCGCCTTGCAGCTACTGCTTCGCGCGCAGCGCCAGCGTGGTGAGTTGGAGTTGATCGTCCTCGCCACCGCCGAGGGTGAACTCGTCGCGCACGATGGTCCGCTCAACCTCAGCGAAGAAATCGCCGCGTACGCGCCGCTGCTCGCGCGAGGCGTGCCCGTCGCGATCGATCCGCGACGTATTCGCGGCGTCACCGTCCATTCGTTCATGGTCGGCCGTCAGGAACTCGTCCTCGCGATCCGCGGCTACGGCGGCTCGTGCAGCGATCTCACCAGCGCGCTTGCACTCGCGAGCATCCAGGGCGCGTCGCGTATTCTGCTCGGGTGACGCGGACCTCACCCCGGCTGCCGCCTGCCCCTCTCCCTCCGACGCCACCGCGTGCTTCAGTTACGCAGGCGTCGTCGAGAGAGGGGCTCGAAGGATGCTGGGTGGTGGGTGATCGGTTTACGTGGTGAGTGCGGCGGGCCGGAAGCGTCGATGGCGCCGGGGCATTCAAGTGGCAGGCGCGGTGGGCAATGGCGCCGATTGCGTTGCGGTGATCGGTCGCCGCGGTTCGGAAAGGCGCGCTGAGGTTGTGGTGGCGAGTCGCGACGCGCCGGAGTCAGCCCGCGCATCGGAGCTGCGCGCATCGACGGAGTCCGCGAAGAAGCGATAGCGCCAGACCGCGCGGTGTTCACGCCGTTGCGCCGACGCGTCGCGACGCGCCACCACAGGCTCATTTCGACCACACCCTCGGGAGAAGAGTGCCGACGTCGCGCGCTCGATTCAGTACGCGTACCCACGCGCTTCAGCACACGCGCCCACTCGCTGCATTCCGTCCCCCGGACCGACCCACGCCACCACCATTCCAGCCCCTCTCTCGACGACGCCTACGTTCGCGCGTGACGCGCTGGCGTCGGAGGGAGAGGGGCGCGCGGAGCGGGGGTGAGGTCGTCTCCCTCCCTCAGCGATGCACCGTGACGTGCTGGATGTACACCGGCGTGATCGGCACAT
>CBIHQZ010001693.1:0-1539 GCA_966212315.1 uncultured Myxococcales bacterium | reverse complement strand
CGAAGCTCCCGTCGTGGATGACCTGCCCGTCGAGCGTGACCTCGAGCCGCGCGTCGGCCATGAAACTCGTGGGCGGGACTTCGATCACCAACGAGGCTGCTTCCATCGGCGCGATCGTACGGGCACGCGGCGAAGACGGCCGCGAATTCGGCGCGATTTTCAGGGCCCGGACGAAAATCGACATCGCGTTCGTAATCCCGACGCCGGTCGCGACCTATACCGAAGAGACGATGCGCGCATCCCCTTCCCTCGCGTTCCGGCAGCGCGGCTCCGCTTTCGAGTGGGTGGCCGTGCTCGTGCGCGAGCAGCGCAACGAGTTGCTGCGGGTCGCGCGCCGCGAGGGGGTCGCAGTCGACGATGCGATCGACTGCGTGCAAGACGCGATCGGGACGTTCCTCCGACGCGCCGAATGCGCGGCGCTCGCGGCCGCGCCCGACGAGGCGATGCGCTTTCTCTGCGCGATCGTGCGCAACGAAGCTCGCAACGCGCGACGCCGGACACGCACCGCCGCGACCCGCGATGGCGGTGACGGTTCGCTCGATTCGATCGCGGTCGAAGCGGATTCCCCGGACGCCCGCATCGAGCGCGAGGAAGCACGCGACGCGCTCCGCCGGTGCCTCTTCGAATTGGACGACCTGCCGCGTTCGGTCGTCTCGATGCGCATGCTCGACGAGTGGCCCGCGGCGGAAGTCGCGGAGTCGCTCGGTCTGACCACCGCGCATGTCGCGGTGCTGCTGCATCGTGCGAAAGCGCGCCTGCGCGGGTGCATGAACGCCGCGGGGCACTGCGCCGATTCGTGTCTCGACGACGACTGAACGCAGCGACCGATTGATGCTCGATGGACGAACACGCGCGGCATCCCGCGCGCGAAGGGAGACGTGCGTGATGAGTGGATTCGAAGAGGTGACCGACGAGACGTTCGAGGACCGCGTGATGCGCGCGAGCGAGCCGGTGCTGGTGGAGATCGGGGGCACGTGGTGTCCGCCGTGCCGGGTGCTCGAGCCGCGGGTGCGCGAAGTGGCGGCGCAGTTCGAAGGGCGGGTGCGAGTCGTGACGATGGATGCCGATCGCGCGCCGAAAACCGCGGCGGCGTTGCGTGTGCGCGGCGTCCCGACCCTGGTGCTGGTGCGCGATGGGCGAGAGATCGCGAGGCAGCTCGGGGCCGTCTCGACGCGGGTGCTGGCGGAGATGCTCGCGTCGCACGTGTGATGTCGTCCGGAGCCTGGTCCTGGCCGTCGCCGTAGCCCTGAACCCATCGCGTCTGGAGCCAGGCGTACTTACCCGCCGTCCAGGTCCACGACCACGGCCACGTTCAGGGTCCGCGGTCAGCCCGGGGTTTGGCGGGTTTGGCCCCGGGGCGCGCAATGCCCCCTACGCGATGAACCCGCCGCCGACCACGCGATCGCCGTCGTAGAGCACCGCGGCCTGTCCCGGCGACACACCACGCTGCGGCGTCGCGAGCACGAGTTCGGCCTCCCCCGCGTCGCTCCCGCGCTCGACCCGCGCCTGCACGCCGGCATGCCGATAACGGATCTTCGC
>CBIHQZ010001692.1:0-1540 GCA_966212315.1 uncultured Myxococcales bacterium | reverse complement strand
TCGAACGCGCATCAGACCGGGCTGTTCATTGCGACACTGCGAGCCTCACGAAGGTGAGGCTTCGGGGGTGTTGCCGCGGCTTCATTCAGCCGCCGGGTCTCGGCCGGCGACACCGCGAGACTCACGAAGGTGACGCGTCTGGCGCGTTGCCGCGGCTTCTTCAGCCGCTTCAGCCGACGGGATCAACACAGTAGAGTCGCCGTTATGCGCACTGCCTTCGCTTCGATTGTCTTCGTCACCGCTGCCGTGCTCGCGGGATGTCCTGGGCGCGAGATCGTCGCCCCCGCCGACGCCGATGCGTCGTCCGACGCGAGCATCGACGCACGCACCGACGCGAGCGACGCGCCCGGCGATGCGATCACCGACGCGGGCGCCGACGTGATCTCGCCGTGGCTGGAGCCCTGGACACCCGCACCGCGCGCGCACTTTCCGCCCGGGTTTCTCTGGGGCTCCGCGACGGCGCCGTATCAAATCGAAGGGCAACTCCACAACACTGACTGGGACCAGTGGGAGCACCTCGGGCACATCGTCGCGAACGAACACGCCGACGACGGGCCGCATTCGCTCACGCACTACGCCGACGACGTGCAGACCCTCGTCGACACGTCACAGAACGCGTACCGCTTCGGCATCGAGTGGGCTCGCATCTTCCCCACCGCGGCCGCGTGGGCTGCGTGCCGTGATGCGACCGGCGGCAAGACGACGCGTCACGCGACCTGCCTCGCGGCCGCCGACCCCGCGGGCGTGCAGTACTACCACGACGTGCTCACGGCGCTTTCCGCACACGGCATCACGCCGATGGCAACGCTGCAGCACTTCGTCCTCCCGACGTACGTGAACGACCTCTCGCAGGACTGGCATTCGCAGGGATGGATGCGCGACGGGATCGTCGACGACCTCGCGAAGTGGGCGGCGTTCGCGGCGGCGGAATACGGCGGGCAAGTCGATCTTTGGATCACGCTCAACGAGCCGACGGCCTTCGCGGTGGTCGCTTATCTCGACGGGCGCCATCCGCCGGGGCAGCAGCTGCAGACCGATGCCGTGCAGCACGTGGCGGTGAACATGATTCGCGCGCACGCACGCATGTACGACGCGATCCATCTGAACGACGAACTGCGACTCACCTGCACGATGCCGTGCTCGAACCCGGTCACCGACGGCGACGCGGCGTGGGTGTCGATCGCGCATCATGCGCGGCGCTTCTTCGGCTACATCCCCGGCAACGCGCGCGATGCGATGGCGGCCGCCCGCATCGACCAGATCTACAACCGCACGTTCTTCGACGCGATCGTGAACGGCAATCTCGACCTGGATCTCAGCGGCACGATCGACGCCAACGAACCGTCGAACGACGCGAGCCTCGCGCACCGCGCGGACTTCATCGGCGTGAACTACTACACGACGCAAGTCGTCTCCTACAACGCCGCCGTCCCGCTCTTGCGCGCGCTCCCGCATGCCGACAGCGAGCCGCGCGGGCTCCCGAAGAACGACCTCGGATGGGATCTGTATCCCCGCGGGATGTACGACACGCTGATATGGG
>CBIHQZ010001691.1:0-1541 GCA_966212315.1 uncultured Myxococcales bacterium | reverse complement strand
CGCAGTTCGTTCGTTGTCGGCGTGTGCCCGATGTCGCGCCCGTCGAACCGCACCGTTGCGCCACTCGGATCACTCGTGACGGAAACCGTCGTGGTCTGCGCGACGAGGTAGTCGATCGTCTGTTGCACGATCTCGATTCGATTGCGCGGGAGGCTCGCGCCGCCGACGCGGAGGTATTCGCGAAACGCATCGATCGCCTCGACGAGGTGACCCTGTGCGCGTAGCGCCTGGCCGATGTTGAGCATCACGACCGGACGAGCGCGGATCGCATACGAAGCGCGCAGCGAACGCAGCGCGGTGTCGATCTCGCCGCGGTCGAACGCTTCGAGACCGTCGAGAAACAGCGAGCGCGCACTGGCTTCGTCGTGGCTGCTCTGCGCATGCGCTGCATGCGACACGGCGAGCGTGCCTGCGAGCACCGTGACGATTGCGATTCGATGGTTGCGACGCGGACCCATCGTTCGACGATGCTATCCGAGTTCGGTGCATGCGGGCACCGGGGTGGAAAGCGTGGCTCTGGACGCAGTCAGCGCTCGGTCGACCAGCTGACCGACGCTGCGAAGACCAGGACGCCGATCAGAACGAAGTAGCTCATCGTGGTGGCCTCGTCGCCGACGCGATGCCGGCGTGTTTCATCGTGTGGGTACGCGTCGAACTGTGCGCGCGGCGAGTCGCGATCACGCGACGCGATTGCAACGACTGCGCAACATTCACAGCCCGGCCGTGACGCGGCGAAACCTATTCGCGCACGCCGCCATCGCCGGCGAGATCGCGGCGAACCCGCTCGCGCGCGCGGTCCAGCTGCTCCGCGGTCGCGCCCAGTTGCGTCAGCAGGTGTTCGGTCATTGCCAGCGCGACCTCGGCCTCCGCGGCAACGACGAAGTGCGCCCCGGCGCGTTTCGCCGACGCGACATCGCGAACGTACGTCGAGCGCGTCAGCACCCGCACGTTGGGATTCAGGTCCTTCGCCATTCGCACGACCGCTTCGGCGGGAGATCCCGACGCCGCGAAAATCAGGCTCCCCGCATCGCGCACGCCGGCGCGCTCGAGAATCTCGCGCTGCGACGCGTCGCCATAGATCGCGCGGATCCCTTCTCTCGTGAGCGCGATGACGGTCTCGTGATTCAGCTCGATCACCGTCGGATGAAATGCATTCTCGCGAAGGAGCCTGGTGACGGTCTGCCCGACCGGGCCGTACCCGACGACGATCGCGCGCTGCGGTCCCGGCGCGGGGATCGCGGATGGCCGCTCGTGCGGTTGCAACGGCGGCAGTTGCAGCGAGAGCCGCCGTGCGACCGGCGTGGCCGCGCGAACAAGGAGTGGATTGAGCGTGATCGAGACGATCGATGCGACCACCAGCACCTGCGTCGCGCGTTCGGGGAGCACGCCGACCTGGCGCCCCATCGCGGCGACGATGAACGAGAACTCACCGATCTGCGCGAGTGATGCCGCGACGGTCACGGAAGTCTGCGGCGTCTCACGCAGCCTGCGCATCATCGCGTACGCCACCAGCGGTTTGCCGAGCAAGATGACGCCGAGAG
>CBIHQZ010001690.1:0-1544 GCA_966212315.1 uncultured Myxococcales bacterium | reverse complement strand
GACGCGGCCGTCGCACGGTTCGGTCGCATCGACGTCCTCGTCAACAACGCCGGAAACTTCTTCGCGGGAAACTTCGAGGAACTGAGCCCGGAGCAGATCCGCCAACAGGTCGAGACGAACCTCTTCGGACCGATGAATGTCACCCGCGCCGTATTGCCCGTGATGCGACGCCAGCGTGCGGGGCTCGTCGTGGCGATCTCTTCCACCGCGGGCATCGTCGGACAGGGGTTCTGCTCCGCGTACGCGGCGTCGAAGTTCGGCGTCGAGGGCTGGCTCGAGTCGATCACGCCCGAGGTCGCTCCCTTCGGCATCCGCACGATGGTCGTCGAGCCCGGTTTCTTCCGCACCGAACTCCTCTCGGCCGACTCCACGCAGTACGCCGCGCTTTCCATCGACGACTACGCTGCGAGCACCCGGCAGACGGTCGCTGCGTGGCGCGGAATGAACGGCGCCCAGACCGGCGACCCGAGCAAGCTCGCGCGCGGCCTCGTGCAACTCGCGAATCGGGACGATCCCCCGCGGCGCTGGATCGCGGGTGCGGATGCGGTGGCGGCGGTCGAACAGAAAGCGCGCGAGCTGCTGGCGCAGGCCGATGCCCACCGCGACCTCTCGGCTTCGCTGGCGATCGAGGTCTGAATGCCTCCGGGCTGGCGTCAGCGCGTTGCGTTGGGGATCGTGTTCCCGCGATATCCGTTGGTGGTGGCACGTCGTGACCTGCCGGCGTCAGGGCGCAGCTCGCGCGCCGCCACCCACTGCTTTGCACCCGCCCTTGCACCCGCGCGCTTCCAACCGCTCGCGCGCACTCCGCGCGACGGAAGACCCGAACCGAAACGGGGCAAGCTGCCATCCCGCGATCGTCGTGCAGTCATCGAATGAAAGAGTCGGCGTCCACATGCGCGAGCGCGTCTCGCTCGTCGACGGCTCGTTGCGCATCGTCGCAGTCGCGGACACGCACGGTGCGCCGCATCCCGCCCTCGCCGAGCGTCTCGAGAGCCTCGCGCCGGGACTGATCCTTCATGCGGGCGATATCGGCGACCTCGCGGTCATCCGCGCGCTCGAACGCCACGCGCCGGTCATCGCGGTTCGCGGGAACATCGACGCGCGCACGCCGGGGCTCGCCGACGTGGTCACGGTCGACGCATGCGACGCCGATCGCGTCATCGTCCGCATGCTCCTGCTGCACATCGCGGTGTACGGCCCGAGTCTTCGCGCCGATGCGAAGCGCCTCGCCCGGACCGAGGCAGCGTCGTTGATCGTTTGTGGCCATTCGCACGTCCCGTTCGCACGTCGCGATGGCGCCATCACGGTGTTCAATCCCGGCTCGGTCGGTCCGCGGCGAGCGCAGCTGCCGATCCTCTTCGGCGTGATCGACGTGAAGCGCGAGAGCGTGTCGCTCCGCCACGTCGACTGCGAGACGGGTCTCGATTGGAAGCCCGGCGCGGCGCGCAGCTGACGTAGGACCATTCGGCGACGCGGCTCGCGATGTCGTACCGAACGCACCCTTCCGGAGTGATCGAAGGCAACTCGCAGTGACCGCGAGCTTC
>CBIHQZ010001689.1:0-1546 GCA_966212315.1 uncultured Myxococcales bacterium | reverse complement strand
CGGTGTCTTGCTGCGTTCGGGCATCGGCCCGCGCGACGAGATCGCACGCCTCGGCGTGTCACTCGTTGCCGACGTTCCTGCCGTCGGTGCGCGACTGCTCGATCACCCCGGCAGCGCGTTCTTTCTCGTGCCGCGTCCGGGTCTCGTGAACTTCAGCGACCCGCTCATCCAGTGCGCGTTGCGACTGCGACACCCGCGCAGCGATCACGCCTGCGATGTGCAGATCCAGGCCGGATCGATCGTGCACCTCCCGAAGTTCTCGCTGCCGCTCGTGTCGCTGATGATCCAGGTCGGCAAGCCGCGCGGGCACGGGATGGTGCGGTTTCCGAGCGCGGATCCGCATGCGAAACCGATCATCGATTCGCGTCTGTTCGAACACCCCGACGACCTCGCGCACGCGGCGTATCAAATGGAACTCGCGGCGGCGCTCGCGGAACAACCGTCGCTGCGTTCGCTCGCGCGCGCGATTCTTCCGCCGGCGAGTGTGTTGCGACGGCGCGCATGGCTCGAGGGCTGGATCCGGCGTGCGTGCGACTCGGGCTATCACCCGTGCGGCACCGTGCCGATGGGTCGCGAGGGGGACCCCTCGGCGGCGACCGATGGCGAAGGACGCGTGCGCGGCGTCGAAGGGCTGTTCGTGGGCGACGCGTCGCTCATGCCCACGATTCCCACCGGCAACATCCACCTTCCGACGCTCATGATCGGCGAGCGGATAGCGGATTTTCTCGGGTGACGTAGACCGCGCGCGAGGGGTCTGCGTCCCCGGGTCTGCACGTCCGCCGTCACTTCGCGCGCTGTCGGTCTCGCAGTACTACCGATCGCATGATCGAACTGCACACCTGGAAGACGCCGAACGGCTACAAGCCGATCATCCTGCTCGAAGAACTCGCGATGCCCTACCGCATCGTCCCGGTCGATCTGGGCAAGAAAGAGCAGAAGAGCCCGGAGTATCTGCGGATCAACCCGAACGGAAAGATCCCCGCGATCATCGATCCCGAGGGCGACGGCGGCGCGGTGCGGGTGTTCGAGTCGGGGGCGATTCTCGTCTACCTCGCCGAGAAAGCCGGGCGGTTCCTCCCCACGAAGGGCGCGGCGCGCGCGGAGACCATGGCGTGGCTGATGTTCCAGATGAGCGCTGTGGGGCCGATGTTCGGGCAGCTGGGGCACTTCCGCGACGTCGACCCGCCGAATCCGGGCGCGGTCGAGCGTTTTCGCGCGGAGGTCGATCGCATTCTCGGCGTGCTCGAGGACGGGCTGCACGAGCGCGAATATCTCGCGGGGGAGTACAGCATCGCGGACATGGCGACGGTGACGTGGGCGCATGCCCTCGATCGGCTGAAGGTCGACATCTCGTCGCGCCCGCGGCTGTCGGCGTGGCGGGAGCGCGTGCTCGCGCGCGATGCGGTGAAGAAGGCGTTGGCGTGGAAGCCGTGAGTGAATGGGGGTGACCTCACCCCCGCTGCCGCGCGCCCCTCACCATTGATTCCCGGCGGGTGAACCCGCGGCAACGACTCCAAAGCTTCGCCTACGCGAAGCTCGCGGTGAC
>CBIHQZ010001688.1:0-1550 GCA_966212315.1 uncultured Myxococcales bacterium | reverse complement strand
CGCGACCGCGAAGAGCGCGAGCCCCGCAGCCGAGGCCGCCGCGTTCGATCCGGCCTTCGAGATGTCGAACGTCGCCTCTGTCTCGCGCTCCGCCGGCGCGTTGCACACGAGACACATCGGCGGCCATGCGATGTTTCCGTCGACCGACACGCGGTATGCGTGCCCCTTCTTCAGATCGTCGTCGGCAACGGCAGCGAGCTGCGCGTTCTCGTATTGAAGGTAGACGTTGCAATCGGGGCACACGCCGAGTTGCAGCTCCTTGCGATTCGGTTCGAACCCGGTGATCGCCTTGCCGCAGTTCGTGCACGCGACGGATCCCGCCGAGAAGATCCCGAGGAACGCGCACACGAGCGCGAAGCCTCCCGTGAGGACGGCGCCGACCCATCCGAGCCAACCGCCGGTGGGGCTCAGTGCGGACGACACCGCGGCGTACGCGATGGCCGCCGAGACGAGCGCCGTAATCAACCAACCGAGAGTCCAGGGCCACGATCGCTTCATGACAGTAGCGGCGACGCTAGCATGTGATTGTTCGCGCGATCGCGCCCCGACGCGGAGTACATGCTCGTCCGTGGCGCCCCGACCGCAGCGGTTCAGTTCGCGTGATGATGATGCACGCGCGCGCCCGATCCGAGTGAGAGCACTTCGAGCCGTACCCGCGCGATGCCGCGGTGCTCGATGTCCAGCGTGTGTGCTGCGCGATGAGAAAGATCCACGATGCGATCGTGCCCGGCATACGGTCCGCGATCGTTGATCGTCACTTCGACGCTGCGGCCGTCGTCGAGACGCGTGACGCGGACGACCGTGCCGAACGGAAGCGTGAGGTGCGCGGCAGTGAGCGCATCGGGATCGTAGGGAACGCCCGACGCCGTGTGATGCCCGGCGAGTGAATCCGAGTACCAGCTCGCGATGCCGACTTGCGTGCGTGGCGCATTCGCGTCCGATGCCCCGCGCAACGACGTCGTCCCGGCGGTGTTCGACGCAGCGCCGCAGCCCGCGAGCACGATCGAGATCGTGATGGCGAACGCGCGCGTACTCACGCGCCGCCCTCGGTCGAGGTCACGCGCGACGCCAGCGCGGCGGCGTCCGATCGGAAATCGTCGCGTACATCGGAGGGTGGATGCGCGAGGTGCCAGGCCACCGAATCACGCAGCGCGTCCATCGGATCACCGGCGCGCCAGCCGAACGCCGTCCACGCGCGGCGACTGTCGACGAGCGCGTGCTGGCTGTAGTGACCGGTGAGTGCCATGTCCTCGGGAAGTACGGCGTCGTCGACGCGTACGAGATCCGCCGACGAACCCGCGCACTCGAGAATGCGACGCACCCATCCGTCGATCGTCCAGCACGAAGACTCCGCGACGTTGAACACGCCGTGCGCGCGCTCTCCCGCCTCGGTCGCGAGTCGCACCGCACGCGCCGCGTCGCGAACGCCTACGCGCGACCAGAGCAGCGAACCGGCACCGACCGGAATGCGCCCTCGCCCCGCACGCACGCGACGCAACACGAAATCCTCGCGCCGTTTCGGATCGCGCGATCCGTACACCATCGGCAAT
>CBIHQZ010001687.1:0-1552 GCA_966212315.1 uncultured Myxococcales bacterium | reverse complement strand
GGAACGCCGCGACACGCCAGGCGCTGACTGGTACGCGTTCGACTACGAT
Source organism: uncultured Myxococcales bacterium (assembly GCA_966212315.1). Classification (GTDB taxonomy): domain Bacteria; phylum Myxococcota_A; class Polyangia; order Polyangiales; genus CBIHQZ01. The sequence continues at coordinate 1,503 of CBIHQZ010001687.1, read as the reverse complement.
CAAACCCACATCTTCACGCTCGTCGCGAGCTACACGATCGGCTGGGGCTTCTCGGCCGGCGTGCGTTTCCGCTACGTCACCGGCTCGCCGAGCACGCCCATCGTCGCGTCGATCTACAACGCCGATTCGATGCAGTACCTGCCGATTCAAGGCGATCGCAACAGCACGCGCGTCGCCGATTTCCACCAACTCGATCTTCGCATCGACAAGTCACTGAACTTCTCGTGGGGACGCGTCTCGGTCTTTCTCGAAGTGCTGAACGTGTACAACCACCAGAGTCAGGAGGGCGTTTCGTACAGCTACGACTACTCGCGCAGCGTGCCGTTCCGCGGGCTCCCGATCATTCCCAACCTCGGGTTGAGAGGGGAGTTCTGAATTGCAAAGTCTTCGTTGTCTCGAGACTCGCTTCGGACTCGCACTCGCCGTCATCGCATCCTGCGGCTGCTCGGATCCGCTCCCCGAGGTGTGGCAGCTCGACAACTATCGCGTACTCGGCGTGCGCAACGATCCGCCCGAATCCGCGCCCGGCGAGCAGGTCACACTCACGCTCGCGAGCGCCGACGTGCGAACGCGCGATGTCACCACCGCGTGGTTTCTCTGCGACCAGCGCATCTCCGCGCTCGCCGCATCGGGCGGTTCGGGCACCAGTCTGTTCGGAGGGTGCCCGAGCAACGCAGCGCACTTCGCGATGGGACCGATCGCGCAGTTCACCGCCCCTCCCCTCGGCGGCGGCACACTCGACGATCTCGGGCGCGAGGCGTTCACCGTGATCGCGTATTCGTGCGCGGGTGGGAGCATCCGACTGCCGACCGCGGCGAGTCACGGTCTGCCAACCTGCGCGGGCACCGACGCGAGCGGGCGGATGTTCGTTCGCTCACTTTTCGTGCGCACACCGAGCGCGATCAACGCGCCGAATCAGAATCCCACGCTCACCGCCGTGCGATTCGGAACGCCCGATGCGCCGCGCGACCTCGCCGAATCCGACCGCCCCACGATCGCCCGCTGTACGGACAGCGAGCAACACGCAGGATGCACGGCGTGGGAATTCAGCGTGGTCTTCGATGCGGCCAGTCGCGAGGCGTACGACGCCCCCGACCCGCTCGGAGGTCCGACGCAACATCTCAACGAGCGACTCACCCTCGCGTACCTCGTGTCGGCCGGAACGCTCGACGGCGGGTTCCGCGCGGACACTGCCGAAGATCCGCAGTCGGTCATGCGCAACACGTTCTATGCGCCGGCCGCAGCGGGCCCCGTCGATGTGTACGTGTACGGCAACGACGGACGCGGCGGCTTCGTGTCCGCGGTGCGGCACCTCGTCGTGGAGTGAGCGGCGAGACTGCGCATCGGGTGGCACTCGGTTACCGTCGCCGGATGCGATCCCGAATGCTCCTCGCGATCCTGCTTTCCACTTCTGGCGCGTGCACCGGCAGCACCATGGACCGTGACGCCGCGGTGACGCCGGACGCCGCCGACACCACGATCGCAACAGACGTGACCGACGCG
>CBIHQZ010001686.1:0-1555 GCA_966212315.1 uncultured Myxococcales bacterium | reverse complement strand
AAATCGGTGGTCGCGACGATGGCGGTGGAATCGAATCCCGCTCTCTCGGCGCCCGCGCATCGATATGGCGACGACGCACTCGCTGCCACACAGGCTGTCGACGGCGCGGCATCGAGTGCAGGTGTGCGATCGATGAACGGTGCGACTGCGATCGCGACGTCGCGAGCAGGGCGCACCACCGTGCTGCCGCGTGTGATCGTGTCCGACGGCCCGCCGCAATGGGGCGTCGACAATCGTCCGCGCTACGAAACGCTGAAGACCATCGGCGAAGGCGGGATGGGCGAAGTCGCGCTCGTGCAGGATCACGACATCGATCGCCAGGTCGCGTTGAAGAAGCTTCGCACCGAGGTGCAGGGCACCACCGCGCTTCTCCGCTTCGCCGAGGAGATCAAGGTCATCGGGCAGCTCGAGCACCCGAACATCATTCCGATCCACGACGTCGGCATCGACGAACAGGGCCAGCACTACTTCGTGATGAAGTACGTGAACGGCGAGACGCTCGAGAACATCATCGAGAAGCTGCGCGCCGGCGATCCCGACTACGTGAAGCGCTTTCCTCACGAAGCGCGCGCGCAGGTCTTCGTCGCGATCCTCCAGGCTGTTCGATATGCGCACGCGAAGGGGATCATCCATCGCGACATCAAGCCCGCGAACATCATGGTCGGCCCGTACGGAGAAGTGACCGTGATGGACTGGGGTCTCGCGAAGAAGATCCGCAACGACGACGGATCACGCCTCGCCGACAACAGCGAGCGCCCTGCAGGCATCGAGGGCAATCCGGCGGTGTCGATGAGCACCGATCGCAAGAAGCTGATCGAGACGCAGCACGGCGCGCTGCTCGGGACGCCGCTCTACATGTCGCCCGAACAAGCCGCGGGAAAGATCGCGCAGCTCGATGAACGTAGCGACATCTACAGCCTCGGCGTGATGTTCCACGAGTTCCTCACGCTCGAGCACTACCTCGCGGATCGACAGAGCATCGGCGATGTCATCACCGCGATCGTCGACACGGAGCCGGTCCCGAGCGCGCACTTCATGAAGGTCGCGGGCAAAGGCGTCCCCGCGGAGCTGAACTGGTTTCTGCAGCGCGTGATCGAGAAAGATCCGGCGAAACGCTTCCAGTCGATCGACGAGATGGTCGCGCGACTCGAAGGCATCTCGAACGGCGAGATCGTCGCCCAGTGCGGCGTGACCCGATTCAAGCGTTGGAACCGGCTGGCACTGAAGTGGGTCGACCGGAACCAGCTGCTGTTCCTCGCGATGCTCTTCTCCTCCGCATTTGTCCTGCTGTTCGGACTCGTTGCGGCGATCGTCGCGCTCGTGCGCGCCTTCGCCTGAGTCCGCGCGCCGTGGCCGTGTGACGCGGTCCGTCAGTTCACTGTCCTATCCGGTCGCGCTTCGTGATTGACGTCGTCCTCGCGTTGAAGCGAAAACGCAGCCTCATTTCGGTTCCGAGCGACCGACTGAGGAGACATTCATGCGTAGCAATTATCTCGTTCTTCTCGCGGGCGCGATGTCCGCACTGATGGCGTGTGGTCCCGACACCAACAACACC
>CBIHQZ010001685.1:0-1555 GCA_966212315.1 uncultured Myxococcales bacterium | reverse complement strand
ATCGCCGAGTACCTTCGCATCGCGCCCACGTGGACGGAGGCTGGAACCGAGGGCGTCTTCTTCGTTCTCCGCGCGCTCTTCGTTCCGAACGGCGGCGCACCGCATCCCGTGATGCACGTGGGTGCACCGACGACGACGCCACCCGCCACCGGTGCGCCCGCGTTTCCGCTGGTGATCGTCGACGACATCCCGCTCCTCGTGAACGCGGGCTACATGCTCGGTGGCTTTCCCGAACAGCCCGAATCGCACCTCGCGTTCTACCGCACGTCCGCCGCGATTCGCAGCGCGCCGCTTCGTCCGAACGACCATCCGCTCGCGACCTTCGACCGTCTCGAACACTCGTCACTCGGCGCCGCGCTGTTCGGCACGCGCAACGACGGCGCGTCGATGATGCTGATGGAGCAGCTGTCGAAGCTGGTGGCAGGCACGTACGAACCGCCGTTCGTACAGGGCGTCTCGCATCTCCCGTGGCCGCCCGCGGATGCACACGCGACGTGGCGCGCGATGGTGACGGCGTACGACGCGCTCGGCGCGCACTGGGATCCGGTCGCTGGCGAATACGCGCGTGCGGGCGCAGCGGCAGTAACGTTCCGACCCGCGCGGCGCGTGCTCTGGACGCACGTTCATCGCGGCGCCAACGCGGAGGTGTTCTTCGAACGAGTCGCGCCTTCGCGGGTGCGCACCTGGGTGCATTTCGAGCGCGCGACCCCGGGCGCAGCCGCCGGCGGCGAGATCCATCTGCTCGCGATGCCCGCACGCACCCTCGCGGCGCGACAGATCCTCGCGAGCTTCGGCAGCTATGGCGTCAGCGACATCGCGTTGCCGCGCAACGCTCCCGTGATCGTCCACTTCGAACGCGACGGCGCGACCCTCGAAGAGGCCGTCACGGTTCCCTGATCGCCTTCAGCGCGCGGCCACGCGTCCCTCGGTCTCCCACCAGATCGCATCGCGCAGGATCCGCTCGAGATCGTGCTGCGGCACCCACCCGAGCACTTCTTTCGCGCGCGCGCTGTCCGCCAGCAACGTCGGCGCATCGCCCTCGCGTCGCGGCCCCTCGCCCGGTCGCTTGCTCACGTTCATCAACGCGCACGTTCGCGCGACGAGTTCTTTCACCGTGGTGCCGATGCCGCTGCCGAGGTTGAAAGTCTGCCGCGCGCGATCGTCGCCCTCGAGCAAGGCAGTCAGTGCTCGCGCGTGTGCCCACGCCAGATCCTCGGTGTGCACGTAATCGCGTACGCACGTGCCGTCGCGCGTGGGGTAGTCGGTGCCGAACACTTTGAAGTCGCTCTTGCCGAGCGCCCATTGCACCAGGCGCGGGATCGCGTGCGTCTCGGGTTCGTGATCTTCCCCCACGCCCGCCGCACGATCGGCACCCGCCGCATTGAAGAAGCGGAACGACGCCGCCCGCACATCGCCGCGCGCGTTTGCTTCGCGAATATCCCGCTCGGCCAGTTGCTTGCCGGTCGCATACGGCGACAACGGAGTCTCCGCGCCGCCTTCGCGCAAGGGTGCGGTCGGGTCCGACGGCGTCGCAGCGATCGCGCAGGTCGACGCG
>CBIHQZ010001684.1:0-1559 GCA_966212315.1 uncultured Myxococcales bacterium | reverse complement strand
GCCCGACGGATCGAGGCAGGCGCGTTTCCGCTGCGCGGTCGCGATCGCCGACGTGCACGGACCGCTGGGCGCGCGGGTGCTGCTCGCGTTCGGCACGTGTCATGGGCGCATCGCGCGGGGTGCGCGTGGTGCGGGCGGCTTCGGCTACGACCCGATCCTGACCGTCGAAGGCTTCGGCGACGCGACGATGGCCGAACTCGACGACGCCACCAAGAACCGCATCTCGCATCGCGCGCGCGCGGTCGCCGCGATTCGTCCGACACTCGACGCGTACCTTGCCGCGCGGGGGTGAGGAGCTGTCGAGTCATCGCGTCGCGCAGACCTCTCGAGGCCTACCCGCGCGACATCACCGCGCGCGGCTTCCGCCCCGCGAGCACCGCGCTCACGCCCGTGCCGATCACGACGGCGCCGCCTGCGACGCCGAGCGCATTCATCGGCTCGCCGAAGACCACCACGCCGATGAGCACGGCGGTGATCGGCTCGAGGAACGTCAGCAGCGACGCGTGCTCGGCCGGCACTTTCGCCACGCCGCTCACGAAGCACAGACCCGCGGTCGCGCCGATCGCAGCGCCCGCCAACGCGATGATGCCGGCGTCGTGCAGCGTCGGCAGCGCGTTCCAGGGCGCGAGCGGGAGCACCACCAGCAGCGACACGATCGAGTGGAACACCAGCGTTTCTTCCGACGAGAACTTCGCGGCGAGTTGCTTCGAGACGACCACGTTCGTTGCGTAGAACAGCGCCGATGCCGCGCCGAAGGCCGCGCCGACGAGATGCCGCGGTCCGATCGCGGCGAGGTGCCAGGGTTGCAGCACCAGCAAGAGGCCCCCGGTGGCGACGATCGCGCGCGGGACGGCATGCGCGTGGGGCTGCGTACCGAGCCAGCGCGGCGCGATGAGCGAGACGATCGTGGGGGCGAGATAGTGCGAGAGCACGGCGATCGCGACGGTGGTGCGGTCCATCGCGCCGAAGAACAGCCACGCATTGGCGGCGTCGCTCACACCGAGAAGCAGCATGCGGGCGTAGTCGGTGCGAGTTCGTGTCCGCGCTGCGCGTTGCGAGTCGCGCACACGCGACGCGAGCAGCAGCGGCAGGCCACCGAGCACCATCGCGGCGAACACGATCGGCGCGACCCATCCCGCGCCGCTGTGCGTGCGGCGCAGGAACAGCGACCAGGTGCCCCAGCAGAAGGCCGCGAGTGCGACGAGGGCGTAGCCGCGCGGTGATCCATGCGCGTGCGGTGCGCTGTTCGCGGAGTGCTCGTCGGTCGGTGCGGACATGACGGCGACGTCGGTACCACATCACGCGTTGCGGGAGTTCGCTGCTTGCGGGTCGATCACCACGCGTGACAGAACAAACCCACCGACGATGGCGACCGCTCACACGTACTACCTGGCGTACCGCGACAAGACTCTCGGCGAACGTGCAGCGAACGACGCGCTTGCGGCGAAGCTCGCCGAGACGTGGCGCGAGCTGGCGGGCGAGGGTGAAGTGAGCATCGTCGACGGCGTGTCGGTGTGGCTCGACGATGCGGGCGCTCCGCAGGTGCGCGTGATCCGCAA
>CBIHQZ010001683.1:0-1559 GCA_966212315.1 uncultured Myxococcales bacterium | reverse complement strand
CCGCCGCGCCGGTGTTGCCCGCGAGGTCGCACTTTCTTCACCGCACCGCGCAACCGCGGTCCGCCGGTCACGACAAGGGAGCAACTCGGCACGACGCCGATTCACAAGGAGCCCTTCGATGACAGACCCCATTCGTTCGACCCGCACATCGTCCACTCAACCCGAAGCACTCGGCGCCGCCGAAGCCGGCGCACCATCGCGCACGCCTCCCGCGGCGATCCGCACGACGTCCCACTCGTCACGCGCCGCCGACGACTTCAACCACGCCCCCGCGCGCGACCGCCGCATCGATCGCGCGCTCGCCACGGGACGCTCGGCCACCGCGGGGGAGGCCGCGCTGCAATCGCGCATCGCGCTCGACGCGCGCCGCTACAACAACCTCGGCGCGATCGTGGCGCGGATGGAGCACACGCCGATGGGGCCTTCGTACGAAGCGCATCGACACGATGTCCCGTTTGCACCGCCGGTGCCCGACGCGATTCGCGAGATGCAGTCGCACGTGCTGGGCGCGGGCCCGATCGGTCACGAGGCGATCACTCACGGCGGCATCGAGCTGTTGGAGCATGCGAGTCACGCGACACATGGCGTGGCAGGCGGCCTGGTCAGCGGAGCGGGCGTTCTCTTGAGCGGCGCGATGCAGGCGCACTTCACCACCGACCAATTGGAAGCCGGCGACGAACGCATCGCCGCGGCCCGCGCGCGTCAGACCTGGGAGAACAACGAAGCACGCGTCGACGGACACATCGCGCAGAGCCGCGCCGACGGCCGTGATGCGATTCGCGCCGCCGATGTAGCCGACACCTCGGAGCCGTCGACCATCGACTGGGCCCGCTTCCAGACCGACGGCGACTACGCACACGCCGCGCTCGGCGAAGCACGCACGCAGATGCTCGCGACGCGGACGCGGATGGAGGGCAATCGGGAGCAGCTCTCGAATGCGCAACAGCACTCGCCGCAGATCCAGGCCCTGTTCCCCTGGTTGGTCGGCGCGCCGCAGTGATTGCCGCCGAAGTGGGGCGTCGCACGAAAATCGACGCCCCGCCGCAACCCCTCGCCCCTCGCTCCGAGAAGTAGCGCGTCACCGGCACAACGCCGCCACCACGGAGCACCCCATGAACACCATCGCCCGCCTCGCCGTCGTCGCCACGATCTCCCTCGCCACCCTCACCGCCAGCACCAGCGCGCTCGCGAGCGACGGGGAGCACGACCATCTCCTCCTCGCGGCCACCGGGCTCGAACTCGACGTCTCGACCGCATCGGGGTCGTGGATCGCAACGACCGAAGGGCGCGGTTCCGATGCGAGCGATCTGATCGAACTCACGTCGGCCGACGGAACGCTCACCCGCCTGGTGATCGGACTCGCCGAAGATCACAACTGCCGCGGCCTCGATCGCTCCCTCGCCCGCCGCGTGGCGCACCGCGTTCACAGCGCCGACTTCATGACGATCCCGGGCATGTATCCGGAGATCCTCGCGACCGCCTCGGGCCGCATGGTGTTCTGCATCGACACGCAGCGCGGCCCGTTGATGATCGCCGCCGCCGCGTCGGCCGCGAGCGCA
>CBIHQZ010001682.1:0-1561 GCA_966212315.1 uncultured Myxococcales bacterium | reverse complement strand
CGCGCCGATTTCTGCGTCGAATGCGCGCTGCACGGTGGTCACCGCGAGTTCGCTCTGCGCTTCGGGCACCGCGAAGCACACCGAGTGCTCGGAACTCGCCTGCGAGATCAGAATCACGCTCACGCCGACTTCGCGCAGCGCGCCGAACAATCGCTGCGCGACACCCGGCACACCGACCATTCCGGTGCCTTCGACGTTCACCAGCGCGATGTTGTCGACGGTGCTGAATCCTTTCACCGCGCGTTCGATCGACGCCGCATGCGTCGAGGGCTCGAGTCGATGGATCTTCGTCCCCGGATGTTTCGGATTGAACGTGTTGCGGATCCAGGTCGGGATCCCGCGTTCGACCACCGGCTGCATCGTGCGCGGGTGGAGAACCTTGGCGCCGAAGTAAGCCAGCTCCATCGCTTCGTCGTACGACATCTCGTCGAGCACGACCGCCTCGGGAACGCGGCGCGGATCCGCGGTGAGCACGCCATCGACGTCGGTCCAGATCGTGACGGTCTCGGCGTCGAGCAACGAACCGAAGATCGCGCCCGAGAAGTCGCTGCCGTTGCGCTTGAGCGTGGTCGGCGCGCCTTCGGGCGTCGACGCGACGTAACCCGTGACCACGAGCCAGTCACCGCCGCGTGTCTCGAGTGCCTTGCGGGTTCGCGACTTCGATACCTCCCAGTCGACGATGGGTCCGATCTCCGCCGGCCGCACGATCAGCACTTCGCGCGCATCGAGCCATGACGACGCGAGGCCCTTCGATCGCAGATACGCATCGAGGATCTGCGCCGACCACACTTCGCCGTAGCCCGCGACGAGTTCGAGTGTGAGTTCCGCATAGCTGCGACCGAGCCACACCGCGCGCAGGACGTCGGCGATGTCTTGTGCGTCTGCCTCGAAGACTTTCGCCATCGGCTCGAACGCGGCGGGCGAAAGCAGTTCGCGCGCAGTGTCGAGATGCCGCTGTCGCAGCGCATCGAGTTTGGCGACGTACGTGGCATTGCGCGCCTTCGCGAGGTCGACGAGTTCTATCAGCGCGTCGGTCACCTTCGACATCGCCGAGACGACGATTCCCTTTCGGGCACCAGGCTCGGCCAGCATGATCTCGTGCACTGCGCGGTATCGCTCCGCGTTCGCCACGCTCGTGCCGCCGAATTTGTGAACCACCCACTGCGCGTTCGACATATGCGCGGATTCTCGTAGGTCACCGCGCCCCACTCAACGGCGAATCGTACTGCTCGTCGCCATCTTCTCGCGCACCGCTCGACGCTGCGCGACCATCGCAACCGCGATGCCCACGGCCCCGGAACCGCCGACCGCCCGACGCCCCGACGACCGTGAGTTCCGCGCCCTCGCGGTGCTGGTGGCCATCCTCGCGCTCCTCACGATTCACACGGTGCGATCGCTCGTCGCGCCATTGATCCTCGCCGCCTGGTTCGCCGCGCTCTCCGCCCCGCTCGTCGATCGCGTGTCGCGTCGTCTCGGCGGCCGCAAGTGGGTCGGCGCGGTGACCACGCTGCTGCTCGTGTTGCTGATCGTCGTCCCGGTCGCGCTCATCGCCATCCCGCTC
>CBIHQZ010001681.1:0-1562 GCA_966212315.1 uncultured Myxococcales bacterium | reverse complement strand
TGCAGTTGCAGTTGAACGCGCGGTCTCGCGCCTTGACCGAGATGGCGTCGTCGAAGCCCCGGAGGAACGAACCGTCGATGAGCGTCGACTGCACGGAGATGAGGTCGATCGAGTCTGTGTTCTGCCGATAGTTCAGCATATGAACGTTCCGCACCGTGACCCGTTGCGATTCCTCCACCCACAGCCCGGTGCTCGGCGAATCGCGTTCGATGATCCCTTCGATCGTCGCTCCGTCGACCCCCACGAGCCCCATGCCCCATGTGCCATGCGTTCGGATCGCGCTGCCATCGAGGATCCCACGCCCGCGAATCGTGACGTCGTGCACGCCGGGCGTGCTCGCGTAGATCGAGCCGTGCACCACCGCGCCGCCCGCGATGTACACGGTATGGCCCGATGCGACCTGCATCGGGCGTATGTCCGTGGGGTCCGCGTTGATCGTCTGCTCGCCAGGGCCGAAGTACGTGACGTTCGGGTCGGTGCGCGACGGAGGGGCGTCGGGCGGATTCGCGAAAAGGTGCAGTGGCTGGTGCCAGCTGCCATCGAGTTCGACGACGAGGCTGCGCGGCTCGGTGAGCGTGAGAAAGATATGGCCGCCGATGATCCGCGGCGTGACGCCGCGCCAGCTCGGACGCACGTGCACCGAAGTGAACGAGCGATGCGGCGTGATCTCGACCGTAACCTCGCCGGCGAAGTCGAAGTATCCGAAGCTGATGTTCTCGGACGCGGGAGGCATCGTGATGTCGCCGGGAAACTGCGGTCCGGCGACGGTCGCGCCGCGGGCGGGGTAGACGAAGAGAGGGCGCCCGTCGACGGTGACCGCGTAGTCCGGCGAGGGCACTGTTCCCGCGGGCGCGGAGTACACGTCGAGCATCGTCGCGGGGGTCCGCGCGGGTTCGGGGAGCACTTCGATGCCGTTGACCATCGTGCCGCCGGTGGCGCTCGAAAAGCCGATCGTGAGCGTGCCGTCGCTGACCTCGATGCCGCGAAATTCCTCCACGCGTGCGGCGCGCGCGCCGCCGGCCGCGACGAGCACGTCGAGGTGCGGGAGCGCCTGCCCTTCGACCGTCACGTCCATCAACCGCTGTGAGGGGCCTGCGTAATTCGTCTCGGCGAAGTGCAAGCGCACCCGGTAGGTGCCGGCGGGTACCGGCAGTGTGTAGCCCGTCATCCCACAGCGCTCGGTGCGGTAGATCCACGGGTCGCTCGTGCTCGTGACGTCGATGGGCCCGCGGTCGACGGTCATCGACGCGCCGACCGCGCCGACGTCCGCCACCCACGCATTCCCGGCGGCGTCGGTGTGCCCGACGGTCGCACCGCAGTCCACGCGGAGCGCGAACGGGCGCGCGAGTACGTCTGCCACCGTGTCCGCGAGAGCGTCGCTCGGCGACGGCGCGTCGGGCGTCGCGGGGGCGTCGCGCATACCACCATCGAGCGGGGCGCGTCCGTCGCCCGCGTCGGGTGCCGTAGGTGCGCCGCACGACGCGACTGCGAGAAGCACGAAAAACAGGCCCCGCGCGCACGGAGTGTGGCCATCCATTCAGGCACGGTGCGGGGGACCGGTC
>CBIHQZ010001680.1:0-1562 GCA_966212315.1 uncultured Myxococcales bacterium | reverse complement strand
CGCGACCCCTTCGGGAGTTTGATTCGAATGCGCGTCTCCGCCCGCACCGTCTTCGTCGCACTGAGTCTGTTCACGTCGCGTTCGTTCGCGCAGTCGTCGTCGCCGCCGCTTCCGTCGAGTGCGGCGCCGTCGATCAGCTCGACCGCTCCGACTTCGAGTGCGCCGTCTTCGACCGCGCCGTCGACGCCCATCCCGGTGCGCGCGAGTTCGCTCGTGCAGTCGGTACCGGTTGCGTCGTCACCACCGCCGCTCACCGCGGACACCGTCGCTGCGGCGCTTCCGCATCTCGACGCGAGCGAACACTTCACACTCGATCAAGCACTCGCGGCGATGCGGCACGGTCATCCGCTCCTCGCAGCCGCGCGCGCGAGCGAACAGTCGGCCGCGTTCGACGTGCGCTCGGCGGGTCTCTGGACCAATCCGCAGTTGAGCGTGAACTACACGCGCGCCATCGTTCCGGCGTTCGCCGGCGCGTACGACCCGGTGCTCGGATACACGACGGTGATGCTGTCGCAGTTGATCGAGACCGCGAACCTTCCGGGCGCACGTCAGGACGTTGCGGAGTACGAGCGCCGCGCGATGCACGCGGAGTACGAATCGACGGCGCGCGGCCTCGGGTTCGACGTGCAGGTGGCGTTCGTCGCACTGGTCGACGCAGCCGATCGACTCGCCGTGTACCGCGAGACGGCGGACCGTCTCGAGAACGCGAACCGCATCGTGTCGGCGCGTGTGTCGGCCGGTGCGGTGCCGCATTACGACCTTTCGCGCATCGGCATCGCGCTCGCGCAGGCGCGGGCCGACGTCGCGGACGCAGAGGCGGATCTCATCGCGGCGCGCGTGAATCTCGATGTGGCAGTCGGTCCCGATGCGACGACGCTGCGCGGACTCCCCGAGTTCGATCTCTACGTGAGCCCGACGCTGCCGCCGCTCGTGGACCTTCTCTCGAGCGTGGGCGTGACGCGACCCGATCTCGTTGCGACGAGCACCCGCGTCCAGGAATCGCGCGCGCAGATCGCGGTCGCGCGCCGAACGATGTTCCAGGGCGTGACGTTGTTCGGTGGGCTCGCACTCGGCGCTTACAACCCTGCGCAGGGGACGCCGGCGGGATTGCCGCCAGAGGTCGACGTGACGGTCGGTGTGTCGTTCCCGCTGCCGGTCGTCGATCACGGACAGGGCATCATCGCGGCCGCGCAGTCTCGTGCGGTGGCGCGCGGCGAGACATTGCACGCGCAGGTACTCGCGGCGGCGCAACGACTCGATGGCGCGTATCGCGAAGCGGCGCGGCGGCGCGAGTCATTGCTCGAATACATCGCGACCGGCGCGGCGAACAGTGCGGGGATGCGTCGCGAAGCGGAGGCGGGCTACCGCGAAGGGCGGCTACAGGTGCTCGATCTCGTCGACGCGTACATCTCGGTGCGCGATGCGAGATTGCGCATCGTGCAGTTGGCGCGGGAAGCGCGCGTTGCGGAGATCGATATGTTCCGCGCGTCGGGTGTGACGCGGTAGAGAACCTCACCCCCGCTGCCGCCTGAGCATTGGTCACGAATGTGTCCTCGCGCTGC
>CBIHQZ010001679.1:0-1566 GCA_966212315.1 uncultured Myxococcales bacterium | reverse complement strand
CTTCTCGAGTTCGGCGACGGTGCCGGGGAGGTCCATCACCATGAGGACCTTGTCGTCACGCGATGGAAGCGCGGCGGGCACTGCGTGCGCGTGACGAAGTTCGACGTGCGCGGCCCCGATGTCGGTTGCGAGCTTGGACGCAGCGTCGAGGAGGCTTTGATACGCAGCTTCGTCGTCGGCGAGCGCGCCGCCGTGCGCGAAGTACGGGAGCGACACCAACTGCGCGCTGAGCGGACCCCGCGAAAGTTCCACGAGCGGAAGTACGCCCACGACGCGGCCGTCGCGTTCGGCGAGCAGGGATCGATTCTGTACGCCGTACACGTTGGCGAAAATGTCGCCCCATGCCCAGCGGTGATAGACGCACGCTTCGCGGGCGCGATCGACGTAGCCGTTCCAACGGGCTTCGTCGGCGAAGGTCGCGGGGCGGACGCGGAGCGTGCCTGTCGTCGATTCGAAATTCATCGTGGCCTCTGGTCGGTCTCGGGTCTCAGATTCGCGGGCTGGCAATCGCGTGCGACGAGATGCGCAGCGCGCTCGGGCGATCGGCCAGTTCGGCGATCGCGTTACGCACGAACTCTTCGACCGTCTCGAAGAGTGCGCGCTGCCCGTGCTCGGCGGAGAGCACGTGGTTGGTTTCCGGCACCGCAAGAAGTCCGATGCCACTCATCGACTCGTGGTTCGCGAGGTGCGTCTGCCCGAAGTAGCGCTCGAACATCGGGTGGTATGCCGAGCTGTTGAGAAAGAAGAGCTTGTGCTTCCGTGCAACGGCGACCTTGAACGCATCGATCACGGCGTCGTTCACCTGCTCGTCGACAGCGATCGCGCGCCCCGTTTTTTCGGGGGTTTTCATCGCGGCGGCCGTCGGTGCCGGCTCTTCGCGTTTCGGTGCGCGCAGCCAGGAGGGGAGCTTGTCGCGCACCGCCTCGGCACGGCGCAATGCAACGCGCTTCGCCGACTCCATCAACAGTGCGTAGTCGCTCTCGCCGCTGAGCAACCGTTTCCACGCCTCGATGTTTCCGAGTCGTTCGATATAGCCACGCAGCACTCCGTGCGATTCCTCGGGACGCAGTCGCAGCATCTCGGCCGCGTTCTGTTCGAGGTATCGCTGCCGCGCCGAGCTCGACACCGTGACCGGCAGATCGACGAGGACCTGACCGTAGACGCCGGGGATGTGCTGCGACGCGATGAGTCCCGTGCTCGCGCCGCCGCAGAGGGCCGCGAAGATGAAACGCGTGACGCCTGCCTGCGATGCGAAGAACTCGGTCGCTGCGATCACGTCGCGTGAGAGACCGCCCGTTTGGACGAAGCCGTTGAGGTCGACGAGCGACTGTCCGTGCCGGTGCGATCCTTCGGAATCGCCGAGGCCGTGGAAGTCGAAGCGCAACACGGGAACGCCCATGTCCGCGAGCCTTCGCGCGAGGCGCACGTACGCGCGCCACGGACCGATGCGGCTCTTCTGCCCTGGAGAAAGAAGCACGACGCCGATGGGGGTGTTCACGCGCGCGTCAGGCAGGTGAAGCACGCCGTGAAGCGTCTGGCCGTCGTGATTGAGGAACGAGATGGCGA
>CBIHQZ010001678.1:0-1567 GCA_966212315.1 uncultured Myxococcales bacterium | reverse complement strand
GCGCGCGGCTACCTCGATCCGTCGCACGGGTATCGCCAGTTCGAAGGGAGCATCGAGTGGCGCGTTCGCTCGCAGCGCGTGCTCTTGCGTCGCGCGCACATCGACGGCTCGGCGAGCGCGGCATGCCGTTGCGTTCGTCGTTACGGCGATCGGATCGATCGCATCGCGGACTCGTTCTATGTCTCGCGCGGCAGCATGGCCGCCGCGATCGTCGCCGGTGACAACTGCGACACCGACGCGGGCACCGTCGCCTCGCACGCGTTCGTGCGCGGACGCACCTGCGTGCAGATCGCGCGCGCAGGACACCAGATCATCGCACCCACCGCGACGCAGACGGCGGAACAGGTGTGCCGCGAGCGGATGCAGACGCAGCCCGAATTCGCGCTCGGGATTCTCGCGTCGTATCTCGCGATGCCCGCGGTGCAGCTCCGTCACCGCTTCGATCCGCCTCGCATCGCGGCCGTCATCGCCAACGGCTCGGTGCGCAAGTCGCATCTCAATCGCTGGCACATGCGCGCGCCGAACGACTGGATCTCGCGCTTCGTCGGCGCCTACAACGCGTACCGGTATCAAGAGTCGGGTGGCGCCCCCGCGCTGCCGTCGACGTACGACACGCAGTTCAACCAGCGCTTGCGTGATGCCGGCGGCAACCGCATCGCGAACCCGCATCCGGTCTCGATGAACCACGAGGTCTGGCCACTCGCCGCGCCGCCCGGCACCGTGGAGTTGAAGAACGCGTTCGGCGAAGTGCGCGGTGTGATCGCGGGAACGGGCGCGCAGATCAATTACGGGCAGCGCCGCATGATCGGCGGAGTCGCGCACGTGTATGCGTTCGCGGTGTCCATCACGCCGCGCGACGGCACGACGCCGCGATGCGGTGGTTCGACGTACGGTGCATCGGGTTGGATCCGCGAGGACTCGCTCACGCCGCAAGCGCAAGCAGATCTGCGCGCGATGCCGACCCATCCGGCGCCGAGTGCGAGCACGACAGGCACGGCGTACCTCGTGACGGGCGCACCGGCCGACCACTACTACGTGTCCGCTGCACCCGCGTGCCCAGCGCCCGCCGAGTTCAATGATCGTCGCGTGCGTTCGTACTTCACCGGCGGGCACGTCGCTGCGTCGGACTACGTCGTGCGCGACGGCAACGTCATCAACCTGCTCTTCAGCCTGGCGGGACGCGGCGGCGTTGCGACCGACACAGTGCCGGTTTCCACCGCGGCGCGCCCCGTGCGCTTCGTCTCGGCGAGCAACGTCGATCCTGTCGCGATGCCGATCTACCGCCCGTGCGCGGGAACGTCGGATGGAACGCAGACGTTCGTGTACGGCCACGTCGAAACACCCGACGGCGCGCGCTGGGGCTGGATCGATCGCGCGAATCTCACGCCGATGTGACCGCGAAGCCGGGCGACCTCACCCCGGCTGCCGCCTGCGCATTGGTCACGAATGTGTCCTCGCGATGCGTTGGGCCCGGCGGCTGAACCCGGATAATTCACTCGGCGAGCGACCGCCGCATCATCGTTGGCCGGGAATTTAAGTGTCGGCGCGGCGTTTCAGGAGTTGCGAA
>CBIHQZ010001677.1:0-1569 GCA_966212315.1 uncultured Myxococcales bacterium | reverse complement strand
TGTGGACTCATCCGCCCGAGATGAAACAAACGATTCCCGACGACGCTGAGATTCTTGCGGTGTTCGACGCCGCCTCGCGCCGTCCTCTTCATGTGAGCGAAGTCTCCGAGCGCCTCGGCCTCCCGAACTCAGCCCGCAAGTCACTTTCCGAATCACTCGATGCGATGGCATCGCGCGGATTGCTCCAGCCGCAAGAAGGCTCACGCTATCGCGTTCCGAAAAAAGGCGGCGGTTCCGCCGAAGTGCAGGGGCGCTTCTCGCAGAACCCGCGCGGCTTCGGTTTCGTGAACGCCGACGACGGCGGACCCGACGCATACATTCCCGCCACCGCGATCGCGGGCGCGATGCACGGCGACCGCGTGGCGATGACCGCGCATCGCGGACCGAACGGTCGCGAAGGGGTCATCGTGCGGGTGGTCACACGGCGACCGCCGCGTGTGCCGGGTGTACTTCGCACCAAGGCGCGCGGCGCGTGGGTCGAGCCCGACGACATGCGCATTCGCGGCCCGATTCCTGTCGAGGAAGTCGGCAACGCGAAGGACGGCGACGCGGTCGTTTGCGAGATCGTTCGCTGGCCCGAAATGGCGGGCGAACTGCCGCTCGGGCTCGTGCGCGAATCCCTCGGTCGCCCCGGGCAGCTCGACGTCGAAGTGATGAAGGTGCTGTTGCGCGAGGGCGTGGAGGAAGACTTCCCGCCGGCCGCGGTGAAAGAAGCGAAGGCGTATCCGCCGAAGCTCCAGCCCGCGGACTACAAGGGCCGCGAAGACCTTCGCCAGCTCCCGCTCTCGACCATCGATCCCGAAGACGCGCGCGATCACGACGACGCCGTGCACGTGCGCCGACGTGACGACGGTGGGTTCGTCGCGACGATCGCGATCGCGGACGTGTCGCACTATGTTCGTCCCGGCACGGCGCTCGACGAAGCGGCGCTCGAACGCGGCACGAGCATCTATCTCCCGGAGCGATCGATCCCGATGCTCCCGCGCGAACTGTCGTCGCATCTCGCATCGCTCATCGAGAACGAAGATCGCCTCGCGCTCGTGGTGGAAGTGCAACTCGACGCCGACGGCAAGATCGAGAAGAGCCGCATGCTCGAAGCGGTGATGCGCTCGCACGCGAGCCTCACGTACGCGAACGTCGCGTGGGTGATGGGCTGGAGCGATCTCGGCAAGCCGAGCGACGCCGCGGTGAAACTGAAGAAGGACATCGAGTCGGCGGCAGCGCTCTCGGCGAAACTCCGCGAGCGACGAATGCGCCGCGGATCGCTCGATTTCGATCTTCCCGAAGCGCGCGTGAAGTTCGCGCCCGACGGCATCACGCCGATCGACATCGTGCAGTCGCGCCAGGATCCCGGGATGAAGCGCGCGTACAACCTCATCGAGGAACTGATGCTCCTTGCCAACGAGGTGATCGCCGCGACGTGCGAGAAGCGCGAGGTGCCGACGGTGTACCGCGTGCACGGTGCGCCCGAGGAATCCGGGCTGCTCAAGCTCTCGACGGTGGCGCGCGCGTACGGCTTCGACCTCGATCCCGAGGATGCCGCGCATCCGAAGCGACTCGCGAAGTTCG
>CBIHQZ010001676.1:0-1569 GCA_966212315.1 uncultured Myxococcales bacterium | reverse complement strand
AGTACTTCACCGCGAAGCGTCTCGCGGCGAAGCGAATTCTAGGTCGCGCGGCGGGGAGGCGCCTGCGTTATCGACCCAGCGATCTGCCCTCGAACGGCGAGATTCGCGACGCACTGCTCGAACTCGCAGAACTCGCCGAAGGGTCGCGTCGGCAACGCCGTCTCTTCGCGATGCGCGTGGTCGCGCTCGAAACGATGCGCGACCTCGAGCCGTTCGCACCGCGCCTCATCGGTTCGGTGAGCACGGGACACATCCGACGCGGGAGCGACATCGATCTGCACGTGTTTCCCGATCGCGTCGACGCGCTGCTCGACCATCTGCGACAGCTCGCGTGGACCTTCACCACCGAGCACGTGAGCATCTTCAAGTTCGGCGCGATCCGAGACTATCTGCACGTTCACGTCGCCGACGTCTTCGCGATCGAACTGACCGTGTACGAGCCGCGCGAGCTTCGTTTTCGCCCGCGTAGCAGCACCGACGGCCAGCCGATCGTGCGGCTGAAAGCCGACGCGCTCGAAGCACTGATCGCGCGCGAACACTCCGACGAATGGGCCGAATACACGCGCGACGGAACGATCGCCGGGATGACCGACGAAGACCTCGCGGACGACGACGACGATGCGCCGCTTCCGGGGCCGTTCGATGGGTTGTTGGAGGAAGAGGCTGAAGTGCTGCCGGAATCGGCGGGCGATGCGTGGGATCTGGAGTCGGCGCCGGACGAGCCGCTGCCTGGATTCGAGGACGCGTAACGCGCGCTAGGCCTGTTCGCTCGACTGCGACTCTTGCCGAACCGTGGCGCGTTCGGCCGCGAGGCGCAGACGCTCTTCACGGCGCTCACGACGGCGGCGCGGGAACAACACCACCGACTCGACGAGTGCGATCGCGATGTAGCTGCCGAGCACCCACGGAAGCGCGAAGGCCGGGCCGAACTTCAACGCCACACCCGCGGTCGATCCGAGCGCGAGTGCCAGCATGGTGAGCGTGCGGCCATTCAGTCGCAGGTCTTTGAACGAGCGGAACGGAACCGTGGACACCATGAGCGCCGAGAGGCCGAGTACGACGCCGACGATCAGTTCGCGCGAGGCGAAGATGCGGCCGTGCACGGAGTGGTTCGCGATGATGATCGCGAGAATCACGCCGGCCGCGCCGGGGATCGGCAGACCGACGATGTACTTCCCAGGTTTCGCGGGCGCGTTCTTGGTGCCCATCGCGAGCACGTTGAACCGCGCGAGGCGGATCGCGCCGCAGGCGAGGAACACGAAGCTCACGAACACGCCGACGGTTCCGAGCGACGAGAGCGCCCAGCGGTAGGTGAGGATCGCGGGCGCGACACCGAACGACACCACGTCGGCGAGCGAATCGATCTGCACTCCGAACGCGCTCTGCGTCTTGGTCAGGCGCGCGACTCGTCCGTCGATCGTGTCGAAGAACATCGCGAACACCAGCAAGAGCGCCGCTGCGAAGTACGGCTCGGGCTGTACGTCCGGCGACTGCGCCGTGGCGACGAGACGGATCGCGTCGAAGCCGCAGAAGATGCTCGAGAGCGTGAACAGGTTCGGGAGAATGAAG
>CBIHQZ010001675.1:0-1570 GCA_966212315.1 uncultured Myxococcales bacterium | reverse complement strand
CGGGAGCCGCACGACGAACGTGCTCCCCTCGCCCGCCGTGCTGTCCACCGCGATCGTGCCGCCGTGCGCTTCGACGATCGCTCGCACGATCCAGAGCCCGAGCCCGAGCCCCGCGTAGTGCTGCGATGACACCGCGCGCTCGAATCGCTCGAAGACCCGCGCCTGCGCATCGGTAGGAATGCCGATCCCGTGATCGCGCACTTGCAACACCGCATCGTCACCATCGCTCGCGACCGACACTTCGATCTCGCCGCCCGCGCCGAACTTGATCGCGTTCCCCATCAAGTTCGTGACGACCTGCTCGATCCGCAGACGATCCCACTGCCCTACGACCGCGCGTTCGGCAGCGAGTCGCAACACGCTGCGCGCGGCCGCGGCCTCGGCGGCGAGTGAGTCGGCCACCTCGCGGGCGATGGCCACGAGATCGACCGATTCCCGCACGAAATCCTCGGCGCGCACCGTGGCGCGCGAGACGTCGAGCAGCACGTCGACGAGACGCGAGAGCCGCTGCACCTGCCGTCGCATCGCACCGAGTCGCATGGCAGGGCGGCTCTGCGCGGGCACATCCGCGAACACCGCCTCGCGGGCAAGGCCGTCGGTGTGGAGCGAGAGTGTCGTCAAGGGTGTGCGGAGTTCGTGCGCGGCGACCGAGAGAAAATCTTCACGCGCGGCGACGGCGCTCTCCGCAACCGATCGCGCCCGCTGTTCGTCGGCTACGTATTGCGCGCGCGTGACCGCGAGCGCGAGTTGCCGTGCGAGGGCGGCGACGAAGACACGGTCGTGCGCATACATCGCGCGCGTCGATGCGAACGCGAGGATGAGTGCTCCGATCGATCGCTCGCCCGACAACAACGGCACCGCGGCATACGCGACGTCCGGTGTACGGTAGAGCGTCCGCGCCGCGGCCGGAAAGCGCTGAGCGACTTCCTCGCGATCGCGGAAGTACAACGGCTGCCTGGTCGCCATCGCCTCGAGCACGGGCGTCGGTTCGTCGGCGGGAAACGTATGAAAGGCCGCCGTCAGATCGGCGGGAAAACCGCGCGCGTCCGCCATGGAAAGCCGCCCGCCGGTGTCGCTCATCACGATGCCGCCCGCGAACGCACCGAACACTTCGATCGCGGCATCGAGCGCCGCCGATGTGACTTCGCGGAGCGAGATCGCGCCCGAGACGATGTCTGCCACGCGCTGCAGTCGGTTCATCCGGTCGACCGCCGCGGCCCCGTCGCGCTCGGCCTCGTCGGCCCGCATCGATGCCATCACGAGGGCCGTGCGCGTCGCGAGGTCTTCGATGAGTTCG
This sequence comes from uncultured Myxococcales bacterium, assembly GCA_966212315.1. GTDB lineage: Bacteria > Myxococcota_A > Polyangia > Polyangiales > CBIHQZ01. The sequence continues at coordinate 273 of CBIHQZ010001675.1, read as the reverse complement.
CGTTCACGCGGCGTGAAGTCATGGCCCGAAGTGCGCGGCGCGATCTCGACGACCGCGAGCACACGCTCCGATGCGCGCAGCGGCACGATGAGCGTGTGCGGATCGGCCGCTGTCTCTCGCGCACCACTGGCCGCCACGACCGCGCACGTTCGTGCCAGCCGCGAGGTCACGGCTTCGCGAAACGCGAGCAATGCGTCCGGCGCGGTCCGAGCCGCGGCAATACGGCGGCCTTCATGCAACAGCCATCGCGCCGTTGCATCGTCGCCACTTCGC
>CBIHQZ010001674.1:0-1571 GCA_966212315.1 uncultured Myxococcales bacterium | reverse complement strand
GCTTCGAAGGCATCGTCCGCGACGCGACGCTCGAGAATCAGTCGTTCACCGTCGGCACGGAGTCGATGAGTGCTTCGCGCTTCGCCGTCGACCGCTTCGCATTCGAGCACGCCGCCGTTCGCGAGGACCGCGAGCTTCAACATCGCGTGCGGCACGCCACCACCACGAACGACGCGCTCGATGTCTTCCGCGTGACGAGCGTTCATCGCAGCGACTCGCACGATCTCGGTCGCGTGCTCGATCCCCTTGCGCGTCGATCGAACCGCGCCGCCGGGGTCGAACTGGATCTTCTGTTCTTCGTCAAGTCTGCGCGCCGCGAACAGCGCGTCCTCGGGTGGCAGGCGAACACGATTACGAACGGCCTCGAGGCTCGTCATCGCATCGGTCGCGCCCTTCACGACCAGCGACACGCCGACGATGAATCGCGCGCACACGATCTGACGCCGCTCGAAGTTCCAGGCCTTGGACATCGGCCGCAGCGTACCCGGATCACGCGTTGCGGCGCGTCGCCAGTGCGCTTCCAGGTTCGGCCGGAGCGAGAATTCCGCGTCGTCGCGCGAACGTGGAAGGCGAGAGATTATTTTCCGTTTTCACCTCTACGCGCCAGTGTAGTGTCGCCAGCGAGGAAAAGAGCGCACCGCCCGAGCGCGCGTCTTTCACGACCTCCGCGCGACGTACGGCGCTGGTTCGTGGAGCGGACACGCCGGGCGAGCGCGTGGAGGCGTCGATGCTGACGAAGGTTCTCAAGGTCGTCGGGATCGTGCTCGCGTCGCTGTTGGTTCTCGCGGGCGCGTTCGTCGGGTTCGAAGTGATGCGGTTCAACGCGAGCATGAATCGCGTCTATGACATTCCGGTTCCGAGCATCACGCGCTCGGCGGATCCGGCGGTCATCGAGCGCGGCCATCACCTCGCACGGTCGGTCGCCGCGTGCGCGACGAGCGACTGCCACGGCGCCGACCTCGGTGGCGGGCGCACGATCGACATCGGACCGATCGGCGCGATGAGTGGCCCGAACCTCACTCTCGTCGCGATGGGCTACTCCGACGGCGAACTCGCGCGATTGATTCGTCACGGCGTGCGCAACAACGGGCGCTCGGTGCGATTCATGTCGGTCGGTGAGATCAACTGGCTTTCGAACGACGACATCACCGCGATCATCTCGTGGATTCGAACGATGCCCGTCGTGCAGCGACAGAGCGGCCCGATGACCATCGGCGTGCTCGGCAAGGTGCTCGACCGGCGTGAAGTGATGCCGCTCGACGTCGCGCGACGTGTGTACGAACGCGGCCCGCACGATCTCGCGCCGCCGCCTGCGCCGACCGCTGCATACGGCACGTACATCGCGCGTCCGTGCATCGGCTGTCACGGCGATCACTACAGCGGCGGCCGCATTCCCGGCGCGCCGTCATCGTTGCCCATCCCCGCGAACATCACGCCCGACGCGAGTGGAATCGTTGCGTGGACGTTCGAAGACTTCCAGCGATTCGCGCACGACGGCCGACGCCCGAATGGTCAACGGGTCAATCCGTTCATGCCGATCGAGATCCTCGGCAACATGGACGAGACCGAGA
>CBIHQZ010001673.1:0-1575 GCA_966212315.1 uncultured Myxococcales bacterium | reverse complement strand
GGATGATGCGTTCCTTCTCGTCGCGCGCGTCGTACTGCTCTTCGATCGCCGAGAACCGCAACGACTCCCTGCGACCCAACGCCAGCACGCCGAGGCGCACGAGGCTGTCCGAGAAGAGCCTGTAGACCCGGTTCTGCAACTGACGATCGAAGTAGATCATCACGTTGCGGCAGATGATCACCTGGAACTCGTTGAACGATCCGTCGGTCGCCAGATTGTGCTGCGCGAACACCACTCGTTCGCGCAAGGCGGGACGGAAGATCGCGTGGTCGTACCCGGACGTGTAGTACTCCGAGAACGAACGCTTGCCGCCCGCGCGGAGGTAATTGGTCGTGTACTCCTGCATCGACGCGAGCGGGAAGATTCCCTCTCGCGCCTTGTGGAGCACGCCGTCGTTCATGTCCGTCGCGTAGATACGGCAACGGTCGTAGAGCCCTTCTTCCATGAGCAGGATCGCCATGGAATAGACCTCTTCGCCCGTCGCACATCCCGCGTGCCAGATGCGCGAGAACGGATACGTGCGAAGTAGCGGAATGACGTTCTGCCGGAACGATTGATAGAAGTTCGGATCGCGGAACATCGACGTCACGTGCACCGTGAGCGCCTGTAACAGCCGGTCCATCGCGTTCTTGTCGTGAAGGACGAGCCCCTGCAGCGCCGAGACGTTCGGCACCGCTTCGATCCGGCAGAACTCGAAGATGCGTCGGCGGATCGACGACGTCGCGTACTCGCGGAAGTCGAAGCCATAGCGACGGAACACTCCTTCGAGGAGCAGTTCCACTTCCAGGTCCTCCAGCTCGGAGACCTGGAGATTGTTCGCTATGGCCACGGATCGTTCCTACTGGTTCAGCGATACAGCCACACTCGCAGAAGCGAGAGCAGCTGATCGGTATCGATCGGCTTGGTGATGTAGTCCGACGCGCCGGCCTCGATGCACTTTTCGCGGTCGCCCTTCATCGCCTTCGCAGTGAGCGCGATGATCGGCAGCGCGCGCCACGGGTCACGTCCACGGATTGCCCGCGTCGTGTCGTAGCCGTCCATCTCCGGCATCATCACATCCATCAGCACGAGTTCGACGTCGGGATTCTTCTCCAGCGTCGCGATGCCGTCCCGACCGTTCTCTGCGTAGATCACGTGCATGTCCTGACGTTCCAGCATGCTCGTAATCGCGAAGATGTTGCGCACGTCGTCATCGATCACCAGCACCTTGCGGCTCGCGAGCACCGGGTCCTTCTGATGGATGCGCTCGAGCATCCGGCGTTTCGCCTCGGGGAGATTCGCTTCGACGCGATGGAGGAACAGCGCCGTCTCGTCGAGGAGCCGTTCGGGCGATTTGACGTCCTTGACGATGATGGACTCGGCGCGGCGGCGAAGATCGGTCTCTTCCTGCGTGCTGAGATCCTTGCCCGTGTAGACGACGATCGGGAGTTCTTCGAGCTTCAGTTCGCTCTTGATCCGGTCGATGAGTTCGAAGCCGGTCATGTCCGGGAGACCGAGATCGAGCACCATGCAGTCGAACTGCTCGGTCTTCAGCCGCTCGAGCGCTTCGGCGCCCGTCGGCACCGCGATCGTCTC
>CBIHQZ010001672.1:0-1575 GCA_966212315.1 uncultured Myxococcales bacterium | reverse complement strand
CCTCGACTTTTCCGCCGGGAAACTCCCAGCTGTCCGCGAGGTGCGTGCCGCTCGGGCGCTGGGTCAGCAGCACCCTGTCGTTACGAACGATGACTGCTGCCGCTACGAGTAGAGTCGCCATGCCCGAGTCGGGAGAGATACTGCCCGATGGCCTGGAGCGACAACACTTCGTCGATGCGGCATGCGGCCATCGCTGCGCGGATCATCACTGCGCACTCGGCCGTCGCAGGATCCTGCACGATCGCGATGCCCCCGCGCTCCTTGATCGCAGCGATGCCCCGCGCGCCGTCACGACTCGCGCCCGTGAGCACGACACCGACCGCACGCGGGCCGAAGGAGCGAGCGGCCGATTCGAAGAGCGTATCGATCGAAGGCCGCGCGTAGATCACCGGCGCGTCGACCGAAAGGCTGACGAGTTCCCCATCGACCTGCATGTGGTAGTCGGGGGGCGCGACGTAGATGTGACCCGGTTCGAGCCGCTGTTTGTCGTCGGGCTCGAGCACCGGGAGCGACGTCGCCAGTTGCAGCAGTTCGACCAGCGAGTCACCGCCCTCGCGATTGCGATGCTGCACGACGAGCATCGACCAGGAGACTTTCGCGTCGATCGCGGCGAGTACCAGTTGCAGCGCCTGGAATCCGCCGAGGGAACACCCCACGACGATGGTGTACGGCGACGAATTCGGCTCCGCGACCATCAGGTTGTCATCGCACGCGCGCGATCGCGAGGCCAGTCGCGACTCGCGGTGTAAAAGTGCATCAGCGCGACGCGAGATAGGCTCCGACCGCGGCGACGATCGCGCCGGCGAAAGCACCCGCGAGCCCGGCGGCCGGTACCAGCGCGACAAAGAGCGCGGAAACCAGGCCGCCGCCGAGCGAAGCCACGACGATGCGCACCGCCCGCTCGCGCGCGTCGTGGGCGATCGCGAGAACCGCGGCAGCATCACGAAGGTCGTCGCCGGCGAGTGCAACCGACGTCTCGCCGACAGCGGCGCCTGCGGCAGAGAGAGAGATCGCGATCGTCGCCATGCCGAGCGCGGCACTGTCGCGCGGAGGGCGACCGATCACTGCCACGCGCCGCGAGACTTCGCCGATCGCTTTGACGGCTGCGCTTCGATCTTCGGGAACGACCTCGGGACGCACGTTGGCGATGTCGAGACGCTCGCCCATCGATTCGAGCGTGCCGCGCGCCATCCCGCCGAGCAGCACCAGTTCGAACCCCGCGTCGATGAGGGTCTGCACCGCGGGACGTGCGTCTTCGCGAATCGGGTCCTCGAATCCGAGAACACCTTCGATGCGGCCGCCGACCGCGACGAACACGGCGGTGCGACCCTGGTACTCGATCATTCGCGCCACGTCTTCGCCGCTCGAGACGCCGAGCCCTTCGTCCAGCAACAGGCGCCGCGAACCGACGACGATCGGCTCGCCCGAACTGCTCACGGCCGTGACGCCACGCCCGACCACGGCATTCGGCCGACGCGCGACTTCCACCGGGATCTCTCTGGCGCGGGCCCCCGCGCGCACCCCGCGCGCCCCCGCATGTTAGGAAAATAGCCCTGCGGCCCCTGCCGCGACCGC
>CBIHQZ010001671.1:0-1577 GCA_966212315.1 uncultured Myxococcales bacterium | reverse complement strand
GGCAACGGGCTGATCACGCTCTCCCTCCGCGACGGTCGCATGGAGCGCATCTGGGCGAACTCCGACAGCGACCCGACGCCGACCGCGATCGTCGCTCGCATCGAGCAAGCGCGCAGTGCGATGGCGCGCGTGACATCGACGGCCGTCTCCGCACGCGCGCTGGCTCGCGAAGGTCGGAGCATCGCGGAATGGCGCAAGGCGATGAAAGACGTGATCGATCTGGCCGGTGGTTACCGCAGCGAAGCGGTGTCGCGCGAAGACTTGCGCCATGTCGTCGCAGATGCGTCCGCGAGCCTCGAGCACCGCATCGGCGCTGCGCTGGCACTCGCCGCGTCGGGTGACATCGCCGATCGAGAGCGGGTGCGGGTGGCGGCCGATGCGAGCGCGAGCGAACCGATTCGTGTCGCGCTCTCACGCGCGGCCGACGGGACGCTCGACGAGGGCGAGGTCGAAGCAGCGATCGAAGCGGCCGGGGCGAGGTCGGTTGCCGAGTGAGTCGAAGTGACTCGGCGTCTCTCACCTCGCACAATCGCGCCCTACGGCGCGCGACACACACTCGCCGCCTGGCAATGCTCACGATCGCGGCACGCGGCACTCGCGATGGCCGCACGATCGACAGCGTCGCGCGCGTTCTCGTGCCCCGATGCGCCCGCACCCGCCATGCACAGGCTCATCACATCGTCAGGATCGAGCGCGAGCGCGGGTGCTTCGCACAACCCATGAACGCACTGCGCGGTGCGGCCCGTTCCGGGCGGCGGGCACTCGCTCGCGTTCTCGCATCGGAGCGCGCGACACCGCGCATGATCGACCACGGGCTCGCCAGCGCCCACGCATGCGGGGCACGCCACCAGCAATCGCTGCCCCGCCAGCACGAAGGCCGCATGCCGCCCCGCAGCACATGCTTCGTGCGTCTGCGCCGGCGACGGGCTCTCGAGTTCGCGCGCGCACGCCACCCCACGACACGCGACGCGGTACTCGCGTCCCTCTGTGTCGTGCACGGTGTAGTCGGTGCTCATCCGGCAGGCCGCGGCCGCGGTGGTGAACAACGCGATCAGTGCGAGACGCGAACGAAGCATCACGGCATCCATTTCGGTGCAAGGAGACGGCGGCGACCGTCGCTCGAGCGAACCACGGTGGTCGCGTCGGGATCGGTCGCGCGGATCTTGTCCCAGAGCTGACAGGTGACCTGCTTGTGCATCTGGTCGAGGGCTTCGCAGTAGTTCGTGAACTTGCAGCGGCGCACTTCTTCGCCGCGCCCGCGCCGGATCTTCTCGAACCAGTCGGGATCGGCGAGCGATTGGCGCGCGGCCGCGATGATGTCCGCGTCGCCGCGCGCGAGAGCCTCTTCGGCTTGATGGAATCCGCAGATACCGCCCGAGCCGACGATCGGTGTCTCGAATCCCGCCGCGCGCACCGCATCGCGCACCGCGCGCGCGAGCGGGAGATTGCGACCGAACGGTCCGGCCCCGTCGCTGCGAACGGTGGGCATGCATTCGTGACCACTCGGACCGGTGTACGGATAGGCCGCTTCGCCGACGTGCGGCTGCTTCGCATCCTCGAATTTGCCGCCCTTCGAG
>CBIHQZ010001670.1:0-1579 GCA_966212315.1 uncultured Myxococcales bacterium | reverse complement strand
AGTGGTGCGGCGCGCGTATGCGGACACCCCGGCCTGGTTGTGGCCGCTGGCGGCGAAGAGCGCGCGTGCGCATTTGACCAAGCTGGTGGGCGAGGGGACCGTCGCGCTGAAGGACGACGGGTGGGCATAGTGGCAGCGAGCGCTCGCCGCGCGACCACCGACTTCGAGAGCACTGATACGCTCGCAGCGTGGCGACTTGGAAACGTTTCGAACGCGACGAACCGTTCACCGGCAAGGAAGAGTTCGTCGAACTCACGATCGTAGGCTGTCGACTCCTGCGCTTGCGGGGCGAGCGTACGCGGTCGGCGCCGATGCCCGCTCCGAGCAGCAAGGACTTCAAGACCGAGCAGGCCGCGCAGCGCGCGCTCGCAACGGCCGTTGCGTCACTCGAGAACGAGGGATTCGTGGACGTGGGCGATGTCGTACACGACGTCCCGGAGCCTTCGCCGGAACAGCCCGTTGCCGACGTGCGGCCGCGAATCTCGGTCGACGACGAACGCTGGCTGCGATGGGCCACGCGATTGAATTCGAGCGGCATCGATCCGCTGGCGCCCTTCTGGGATCAGTCGCTGCCGGCGAGCGCAGCGGGCGAGGGTTTCGAGCGAAAACTCGTCGACGCCGAAGCGCGCGCGATCGCATGCCTGCGTGTCGCGCGCGACATGTTCGGGGCGAAGCTTCCACCGACCGGGGGATCGCACGACATGCACGATCCTCCGCCGCCGGCGTGGGAATGGTGGGTCACGCCGGTCACGATTTTCGAGGTCGCAACCGGTGTGTCGCTGAGAAGACCCGTCCGCGCGTGAGAGACGCCGCTTCTTCGCCGAGACTCACGGACCGCAACCGCCGCCGCACTGGATCACACCGCCCGCACACGGTTCGCCTGCGTGCGCGATACAACCTGACGCGGAATTCGCCACGATGTGCACGCGAAACGTCGCCGAGTTGTTGCCGTAGTTCGACTCGCGATAGAGCCGCGTGCCGTTGACCGGGACGTTCGCCGTGAGGATCAGATCGTAGTAACCGTCCGGCACGTAGCCCGCGGCGTTCATGTCCGCCGGTCCCATGTCCACGTACTGACATCGTAGATTCGCCGGGTACTCGTCGCCCCATCCGGGGCTCAGTCCGAGTTCGGGTCGGTTCTCGAGCGGCGTCGTCGGATCGAACATCTCGCAGCGCGGCGGCGGGAAGTAGCGCGTGCCGGCCGTGTCGCTGAGCCGCACGTTGTCCTCGATGCAAAACGATTGCTTGTGACCGAGGCCGACGCTGATCCCTCCGAGGGTGCGCAACTCGTATCCGGCCCACCCGTGCAGATGCCAGTGGTTGTGCACACGATCGAACTCGAAGTGCACGGTGTCGGCGTCGTTCGGTTTGCCCACGTTGAAGAGGTCGTCGCCCGCGTTGGATCCGACGTAGTTGAACCGCAGGAGTCGGCGCGTGCCGGGCGCCGCGATGCAACCCTCTGGAAGTTCTGCGGCATCGGCGCCGAACGTTTCGACGGTGATGTGGACCACGTGTCCTGACTGATCATCGAGGATGTAATCGGGCATGACGATCAGGTCCGCGGCCGGGCAGCGTCCTG
>CBIHQZ010001669.1:0-1584 GCA_966212315.1 uncultured Myxococcales bacterium | reverse complement strand
GATGAATGCAGCCAGCGCGACGAACAGAGCGAGCGAGGTGATGCGCTTCATGGGGAGGGGGATTGTAGCGTTCTCTCGAGGATGCGCGCGCGGCGTTGCAATTGTCGCGCTTGCATCGCACTCACGCAGACCCCTCCCCATCGCTGTGCTCGATCGATCCGCTCGCCCCTCCCCGGCCGACAGCCCCGCGGGCGCCTTGACGCTCTGATGCTGTCGGTCGAAGAGGGGCACTCGCGTGGCCCATCGATGGGTCGCGCTCGCGGCGCCCGGTGCGTGCCCCACTTCGGACGACACTCCCGGCAACGATTGCGCAGTGTCGTTCGGGGAGGGGCAAGTGAACGCATCGGACGCGGCGATGGGGAGGGGTCTACGAAACCATCGCGCAACCCGCGATCGCGATGAGCCGGCGAGGTGTGGGCCTCAGTGCGCTCGGGGCGGCCGCGCGCCGTCACCACTCACGTCGTCCCCGCGAACAACCACCGCAACGACAACACCCGCCACGCGAGACTCAGCCCCGTCCCCACCAGCGGATCGCTCGCGATGAGCGCCCGCTGCGGCGCGGTGAAATGCCGCTGGATCGTGCTCCCGGTGGACATCATGAACGCCACGTCGCGCTGCACGAAGTCCCAGCGATTGCGCTCACCCGCGAAGTCTCCCGACACGCCCGTCACGTCGACGACCCGCGCATCGCGGCCGGTCTGCATCCGGTTCTCGCCGACGCCGCGCGCGAACGGCGAACCGAGTCGCGTGCTGTAGGCCACGCTCGCGTCGTCACGCGCGGTCACGTGGATCTCGGTGAACCACGGGAGATGCGATTGCAACTCGTCGATGCGCACCACCCGCTCGCGCAGCGCCGAAGCCCCCGCGTAGCTCGCGCCGAGTGCTAGTTCTTGCACCGGTTCGCCGCGCGCATCGAGTCCCACGAAGAGCACGTTGGTGTGCCGCGCGATGTCCATCCACGCGCCGTCGGGCGGCGGTTGCGCGATGTCGGTCACCGGCGTGCGCACCGTGCTCGCCACCCCTGCCCGCTGCTCGACCCCGCGCTTCACGTGCAGCGCGAGTGCGAAAGCCGAAGCGATGTTGCCGAACGTATACGACTCACGCGACACCCCCGTCGCGAGGCGCACCAGGAACGAGTCGGGCTCGAGCGCGGCGTGCACTGTCAGCCGTACGATCGTGTCGGCCGGCCCGTCGTCGAGAAGGTCCCAACGCGCGTAGCCCGAGCCCACTGCGTCTTGATGGATCGTCGCTTCGATCGCAGTGCTGCCGACGGTGCGCATCGTGAGCATGCCGTCGATGTCGAACGACGCCACCCGCAGATGCAGTCGATGCGCGGAGCGTCCGTTGCGGCGCGACAACTCGTCCGACCCGACCACCCACGGCATGTATTCGCGATAGCGCGACGCATCGGCGATCGCCGCGAACACCTCGGCCCGCGGCGCATGCACGCGCACGTACGCGGTCGCCGACGAGGACTCCGCCATGTCGATCTCGCGCGCCAGCACCACGACGCCGCGATCGACGAGCGGACGAATCGCCATCACTTTGGCTGTGGAATTCGCAACCTACACAATGTTCACACCA
>CBIHQZ010001668.1:0-1585 GCA_966212315.1 uncultured Myxococcales bacterium | reverse complement strand
ACTGCTCCAGTACTACGCGGACATCGCCCCCGCGCTCCTGCCGCACATCGCCGATCGCGCGATGGTGATGCTGCGTTACCCGAACGGCATCCACGGCGAGTTCTTCTACATGAAGCGCGCGCCGGTCCCGCGCCCCGACTGGATCCGTACGTGCCCGATCGAACATGGCTCGGGGAGCGTCATCGATTTTCCGATCATCGATGATCTCGCGGCGCTGCTGTGGGTGGTCAATCTCGGCTGCATCGATCTGCATCCCTGGTACGGCCGCTGCGACGCGCCCGATCAACCGGACTATCTGCACTTCGATCTCGACCCGGGCACGGCGAGTTGGAAGCAGGTGTGCGAAGCGACCGCGATCGTTCGCGAGCGACTCGAAGCGGCGGGTATGGCGCCGATCGCGAAGACGAGCGGATCGAAAGGCATGCACATCTACGTGCCGATCGTTCGCGGCCCGGTGCAACACGCGGTGTGGGAAGTCGCGCGCACGATCGCGCGCGAGCTCGCCGAGGCGCATCCCAGGCTGCTCACCGCGGAATACAAGATCGACAAGCGTCCGCCGAAGCGCGTGCTCGTCGACTACAACCAGAATGCCTTCGGTCGCACGCTCGCGTCGGTGTACTCGGTGCGCCCTCGCGCCGGCGCCACCGTGTCGGCGCCCATCACGTGGGCCGAGTTCGACCGCGGCGTCGAGATCGACGACTTCACGATCGAGAACATGCCGGCCCGCGTCGCCAAACGTGGCGATCTCTGGCTTCCGAATGCGTCGGCGTCGAAGCCTCGCTACGACCTTCGAAAGTGGGGCGGACGATGAAAACCCCTCGCGCGCTTCCGACCATCGAACCGATGGAGGCGACACTCGTGCGCGACCTCCCGACCGGCGGCGGATGGCAGTTCGAACCGAAGTGGGACGGTTTCCGCTGCATCGTCACGCGCGCGGGCAAACGCATCGAGTTGCAGTCGAAGTCCGGGCAATCGCTGTCGCGGTATTTCCCCGAGATCGTGGCCGCGATCGCAGCACTCGAGATCGATCGTTTCGTGCTCGATGGCGAGATCGTGATTCCGACGGAGAACGCCTTCTCGTTCGACGCGCTCCTCCAACGCATCCACCCCGCCGCGTCGCGGGTCGCACGGCTCAGCGTGGAAACACCGGCCGTGCTGATGGTGTTCGATCTGCTCGACGACGGCGAAGACGAAGCTCTTCGCGAGGCGCCGCTCACCACTCGCCGCGCGCGGCTCGAACGTTTCGCACGCGCGGTGTTCCCCGCGGGCGGGCGCGTGATTCTGTCGCCCGCAACGCTCGATCGCACCCGTGCCGTCGCGTGGGAGAGCGAACTGCGCGGTGAAGGAATCGACGGTCTCGTCGCGAAGCGGCTCGACGCCGAGTACCGATCGCGCGATCGCAGCGGCATGCAGAAGGTGAAGTGGCTTCGCACAGCCGACTGCGTGGTGGGTGGGTTTCGCTACGGGCAGCACACACGCGAGGTCGGGTCGCTTCTGCTCGGGCTCTACGACGACCACGGCGTGCTTCATCACGTGGGGGTCACCGCCCACATTCCGCGCGCGGATCGCGCCGCGCTGACCAAGA
>CBIHQZ010001667.1:0-1587 GCA_966212315.1 uncultured Myxococcales bacterium | reverse complement strand
CCAGCAACAGATCCGCATGCCCGAGCGGAAACACGCGATACGAACGATCCCGCGCGCGCGACCGATCGTAGAGCGGCCGCACCGACGCCGGCGGCGCGAGCATGTCGTGCGCCCCGGCGACCACCAGCAGCGGCACGTCCATCGATTCGATCGCCGCGCTGTAGTTCTCGCGCCCGTCGAGCGACACGAACTCACCGCGCATCGCGAGCCGCGACATCTGAACGAGCGTCCCGACCGTCGCCGAGTCGAACGACCGTTGCAGATACTCACGCAACGCCGCCGGCTCGAACGACCCGGGGTGCCACGCGCGAATCGGAATCGGCAGCGCGCGCGCGTCCCATGCGAACCGGTAGAACTGCATGAACGCGCCGACCGCGCGAATGGGAAATCGCGTCGGCCCGGCCCGCAGGATCCCCGCGCTGCTGGCGAGATCCGCCAGGCGCATCAAGAACGCGATCGACGCGCTCCCCTGACCGAATCGATACGGCGTTCCCACCGTGACGATCCCCGCGAAGGCCTCCGGCGACCGCGCCGCCACCGCACACGCGATGAGCCCGCCCAGCGAATGCCCCACCGCGAACACGCGATCGTGCCCCGACTGCGCGCGCACTTCGTCCATCGCCGCCGGAAGGTCTTCGCGAATGTAGTCGTCGACGCAGTGCGCCGGTCGCGACCCGAATGCGCGCGAACGGCCGTGCCCGCGCAGATCGAGATTGAAGACGTCGTAGCCCTGCGCCGCCAGGTAGTTCACGAAGCTGCGATTGCTCAGATGCCACGCGTAGCGGTTCTGCCCGAACCCGTGCGTGAGCAGCAGCGCTCCGCGTGTGCGCCCCGAGTCGAGCGCCCCGTCCGCCAATCGCTTGCGCACCATCGCCAGCGGCTGCGGCCCCTCGACGTGCACCAACTGCTTCACGAAACAACCGACGGTCTCGCCCTCGATCGGTTGCCGCACTTCCTCGGTTCGCAAGATCATGCGCGCCTCGATCCTAGCCCACCGAACACGCGGGTTAGCCCCGCGAATTCATTGTTCGCCGCGCCAAGGACCGCGTACCCTGCCTCGCGAACACGCACGGAGGAATTCGATGCCGACTCGCATGCTTGCTTCGCTGACCACGGCCGCATCGCTCGTTTTGGCCGCCGCACCTGCGCTCGCGCAGACCGCATCGCAGACCGCGCCGATGAACTCCGACGAAGCCGCCGCGCAATCGTCGGGCTCGTCGACCGATCCGAACGCAACGTCGAGCACCGCGACGACGACCACAGCGGGACACCAGGACGAACTCCTGATGAGCCACGGCGTGTCGTACAGCGTCGGCTGGCGCTTCTGGGTGCACGGCATTCCGGGCAGTCTCGTCGGCCTCTTCGTTCACGCCGAGAACCAGAACGGCGCGGGCTGGGGCGGCACGTACGTGAACGTCGCGACGGGCCCCGAGTTCGTGTACCGCAAGGACAACCTCGATATCGCACTCGGCGTCATGTACGTCGGCTACAACGCGCCGACGGGTTTCTTCCGCGCATCGAACGACCCGCTCACCGACGCCGAGCAAATCGGCCGGCCCATCACCACGAGTGAGCCGAACGGCGGGA
>CBIHQZ010001666.1:0-1588 GCA_966212315.1 uncultured Myxococcales bacterium | reverse complement strand
GGGAGCAGCTTCTCGGCGTTGTCGACGCGGTAGCGAATCGAGTTCTTGTGCATCTCGAGCGAGTCGGTTCCGTACTCGAGCGCGTACGTCACCCGATCGGTCGCGGCCGGGAGCTTCCCGGGCTTGCGCACCGGCACGAACGAAGCCTGCGTGCGCGCCGCGAGGGCCGCGCCGAAGATGAATCCGCGCGACTCGATGCCGACGATCGTGTCGATCCCGCGTCCCGCGAAATGCTCGGCGATCAGGTCCAACACCGTGAGAAACGCCTTCGAATCGGCGAGCAGCGGTGTGATGTCCTTGAAGAGAATCCCCGGCTTGGGAAAGTCCGGGACGTCGCGAATGAGTTTGTGCGCGAGGGCAATGCGTTCGTTCACGTTCGGCTCCTGGCCCGGCGAACGGGCGGTTGCTTCGTACCATTCCCGCGCGTGCTTCGAGAAGTGCCGGTGGCAGCCGTCGGGATTTCCACGGCCGCAACGAACCCCGCGGTGAGTTCCATCTGATCGGCACGCCACAACTCGAGACCGAGCGGCGTGACGCTCGCGTAGCCGGCGTCGAACGCGGCGGTATCGGTCCCTTCCGACGGCGGATGGTGCACGTTCGGCCCGCCGATCCAGAGATACTGCTGCCCGCGCGGATCGTTCCGCATCTCGACGATCTCGTCGTAGAGCCGCGGCCCGAGGCGCGTGCCCCGAATGCCGCGCACTCGGCCGGCGGGGATGTTCACGTTGAGCAGCAGTGCGCCCTTCGTTCTGGCCGCGAGCACCGCGCTCACCAGCGACCGCGCGATCGCGCCGGCATTCTCGAAGTCGCCGTGTCGCGCGAGCGAGAACGCGATCGCCGGCACACCACGCAATGCCCCTTCGCGCGCGGCGGCGACGGTGCCCGAATAGAAGACGTCGGTGCCGAGATTGACCCCGTGGTTGATCCCCGAGACGACGATGTCCGGCCGTCGCGGCAGCACGCCCTTCAAGTGCAGCGCGACGTACACGCTGTCGACCGGCGTGCCATCGACGGCGAACCGGTCGGGCGCGAAGCGGCGCAATCGCAGCGGACGCGTGAGCGTCATCGAGTGGCTCGTCGCGCTCTGCTCGCTCGATGGGGCCACCGTGATCACGTCGCCGAGTGGTTTCATCGCCTCGGCGAGAGCGCTGACACCGGGGGCGTGAAGGCCGTCGTCGTTGGAGACGAGAATGAGCGGGCGCTTACTGCGAGTCGGCATGGGGCGGCGAGGGTGGAGGCTCGCCTCGCTCGTCGCAAGAGGGGAGAAAGACGCACGGCGACCGGTTGAAGGGTCGCCGTGATTCTTTGGTCCTGTCGGGGCGACTGGATTCGAACCAGCGACCCCTAGACCCCCAGTCTAGTGCGCTAACCAGGCTGCGCTACGCCCCGGACCCCCGCACGAGTTACCGCGAGGGACGCGGAACATGCCCCGCTGTCGGCGTGAACGCAAGCGCGAATGCGGTGGCCCTTCACTCTTCGCCGAGCGCCTCGCGGAAATGGCTGTTCAACGGCTGCGCACGCTAGAGTCACAGACGTGACGATCGTTCGCGCACTCCGAGCGGCACTCGTCGCGCTGGCGTGTGCGTCC
>CBIHQZ010001665.1:0-1593 GCA_966212315.1 uncultured Myxococcales bacterium | reverse complement strand
CGCGGCCTCGAGAGTTCGCAGAACGCGGCGGCCGGTTTCGTCGACCGTATGGCGACGTTGATCGCTTTGTTTGGCGCGCTTCGACCGCTCGAACCGCACCCGCGCGACCGCACTGTCAGAAACCTCACCGAGCTTCAGCAGAAGCTCACCCACAAGTCGCAGCAGCTGCAGGGCGAGGCGCAAGAGGCCGTTCTCCGCGAGACCCTGGAGCGTGCGTTCCCGCGCGACACGTTCGAGGACGTCGGTACCGGCCAGCGTGGGGGCGACGTGGTGCAGACCGTCACCGACGAAGCCGGCCGCGTGTGTGGAACCATCCTCTGGGAGAGCAAGCGCACGCAGAACTGGAGCGAGGCATGGATCGCGAAGGCCTTGGAGGATCAACGCGCGCGCCAGGCATCGTGCGTGATCCTCGTGTCGCAGGCGCTGCCGGCGGACGTCTCCGGTGTCGACGAACGGCGCAACGTCTGGGTGGCAGCGTGGTCGCACTTCGTGCCGCTCGCGAAGGCGCTCCGTTCGCGAATCATCGACCTCGCTACCGAGCGTCGGAACGCCGATGGTCGCGACGACAAGGCGCACCGGATGTTCCGATACGTCTCGGGTGATCTCTTCGAGGCGCGGGTCAAAGGGCTCGTGTCGGTGTTCGGAGATCTGCGCGACGGATTGAATCGAGAGCGACGCGGCATGCAGAACGCCTGGAGTCGACGCGAGGAGCAGATCGAGACGGGCGAACGGCAGCTCGAGGACATTCGCGGTCGCGTCGGGAGCATTCTCGGCGGGGCGCCCGATGCGCTGCTCGATCTCGAGGAGTCGGGGCCGACGTCGGCGAACGACACCGGAGAGCGGCATTCGGCTCCACGCGTGAGCGGCGCGGAGGAACAAGTTCAGATCGTCCTCGCTCAACTCCCCGCAGACGGAACGCTGGTCAGTGTCGACCGAGTGAAGACCGGGTTTCTCGAGGCATGCGCTGCGCGCAGACTGGCCGACGTCGACGAGTCGACCTTCGATCGTGTCGTGGACTCGATGGCCGAGCGCAGACTCTTTCGACGGGCGCGCCGCGCGATCGGTCGGGCCGGGGTGGCTGCTGTGGGGTGAAAATCCGGGACGCACCGGCACGGCGCGAGATCCCGAACGCGAGTGCGATTGCTTCGAAGACGAGAGAGCCGAAGCGAAACCGGCACGCAGGCAGAGGTTCCTCCGCACGGCGTGCTCGCGATCAACGGTTTCCGAACAGGTGCTCCCGCGCCTTCAGATGGAAGATCTCGCTAAGGTACTGAGCCAGAGCGCGCGCGAGGATGTCGAATGCTTGGTCTTCCGCGTAGCCGAGCTGCACCAGTTCGCTCGCTTTCTTCTGAAGCAGCGCATCGACGTCCTCGCCGATTTGCTGGCGCGCCGGCCCATCGTTCGGCTCGTACACATGGACCTTCTGAAGCACGGCACTCAGTTCCGGATGGGCGGCCACATCGCTGGCCGCGAGGTTCGTGACGAGCACCGAGCGCACGAAGTCCTGTCCGAACCGCATCGAGAGCGGCTCGAGGGCGGATCGAATCGAAAGCGCGTAGCGGACGATCTCCGTATCGACGTCTTTCGCCTTCA
>CBIHQZ010001664.1:0-1596 GCA_966212315.1 uncultured Myxococcales bacterium | reverse complement strand
AGGCCGCGCAGATATAGCTCCAGAAGCGGCTGGGATCGTTATCCTCGGCGTCGAGCGAAATCCACACCGCCTGCACGCTAGTCGCGGCGACCCAGGCGCTGACGGCAGTAGTTTTGCCGGAACCAGCGGGCGCCGAGATCAGCGTGATGGGTGCCGAGGGCATGGTCGGCATCGCAGCGCCGAAGCTCTTCGGTGGCGCGCAACCTCCGCCCGAAGTGCGCAAGCAGATCGTCGACATGCTGCAGAGCAACATCGACATCATGAAGTCCGCGGGATGGGGTCTGGTGGACGACGTGATCGACCCGCGCGACACGCGCAAAGCGCTTGCGTGGGGGCTCGAACTCGCGCAGAAGAAACGCGTCGAACGGCCGTATCGCAAGCACGGCGTCGTCCCCGTGTGATGCCATGACCGACAACGATTCCGTCGAACCGAATGCGGACGAGACCGAGGCAGAGCGCGACGATGCGCGCGAAGGCGTCGTCGCGACCGGCGAAGGCGAGGCGGAGTCGGCGGCGCCGGGCGCACACGACGGCGAGGCAGAGCGCGAGCTGACGCCGGAGTCGACGCCCGAAGCGGAGACGCCCGTCGAAGAAGCGATGCCCGATGCGCCGCGTGCGGCAGCCCCGATTGCCGAGCCGGACCGCGAGACCAGCGAAGACGCCACGCCGGAAGCGACGCACGAGACCATCGATGATGCCGCGGCCGATGCAGGCGCTCCGTCGGCGAGTGATTCGGTCGATGCGGATTCAGCGCAATCGAACGCCGTCGTCGATGCCGATGGTGCGCACTCGAGCGACATGGTCGACGCAGGTGCTCTTCATTCGAGCGACGCCGAGACAAGCGATGCCGTCGATGCAAACGACGCCGTCGTCGCGGATGCTTCCGAGGTAACCGCCGCAGTCGATGCGAGCGACGCCAGCGATCGTGTCGATGCGAGTGACGCCGTAGACGCGGACGCGATGGAACCGAACACCGCGCCCGCCGCCGACGCATCGACCGAAAGCGACAAGCCATCGGGGCCGACCGCGGAGGAACTCGCCGAGGCGATGGCCGCGCTGAGCGACGAGGAACCGCCGCCGCCGAAGCGGGTCAAACGCGAGCCGCCGCTCATCCCTGACATCCCCGGAGTACCGCCGGAACAGATCATCAAGGCACTCGCGACCGTGTGGAAGGAAGCGACCGATCGCGAGACACCCACGTTCCGCCAGACGCTCGAAGAGGGCGTCGTACGCGTCGACGTCGATGCGCCGGCCGGGTATCTGGCGGTGACGACGGAAGCGGACTCGCACCGCGCGATCGGCGTTCGCCGTGACATGGTTGCACCGCTGGTCGCGTGCCTGACGTCGCGAACCGTGCGTGACGTCGAGACATACCTCGCCAAAGGACCCGCGAAGATTCCGGCCGCGCAGCGTTAGCCGAACGCAATCGCCGGCTCACGGCACGTGTTACGGTGAGCGTGATGCGGCTGCGCCCCCTCTGCCTGTTGTTGCTCGGGACGACAGCCTGCGTCCGGCCCGCGACCGAAGTCCTCTGCACGGTCGATACGAACATCCCATCCGGGACGCCGATCACACTCCGCATTGCCGTTACACCCG
>CBIHQZ010001663.1:0-1597 GCA_966212315.1 uncultured Myxococcales bacterium | reverse complement strand
CGACCCAGACGAACACCATGCCGAAGGCCTCTTGCACGTTCCAGCATCCGGTCCGCAGCGAGCGTTTCGGCGGCGACTTCGAATAGGGGATGTCGGTGACCTGACCGCGCGAGTCGAAGCGCCACGAATGAAATGGACAGCGGATGCCGTCGCCCACGACGCGACCGCCACTCAGATCCGCACCGAGATGCGGGCAGTACGCATCGAGCGCAACAGGTTCGGCACGCGAGTCGTCGGTGCGGAACAGAGCGATGCGGTGGCCTGCGATCGTGAGGCCCACGACTGCGCCGCGAATGAGTTCGGACGAACGCGCGACCGCGTACCAGCCCGATGGGTATGGATGCGGATACGTGCGCGCACGCAATTGGAGCAGGGTGTCGTCGTCGCTCGTCGCTGCCATGTCGGATCGCTCGCTCGCACGGGCGGACTGCGCGAAGAGCAATGCAGCGTCAACCGTCGACGTGATCGGCGGCGTTGCCAACGACTCGAAAAGCCATCGTGGGTCGAGCGATCCGGTGCGCCGACCGAGGTGTGTTGCCGGACCGCAAGGCACACGCAGGCGATGAGACCGCACCTCCGCGTGTTACGGCGCGAGTCACATCGGACCGCGATCGACAATGGTCGAAACCCCGTGCTCACGAGGCCATGGATCTGATGCGGCGACGGATCTCTGGGCGCGCGATCGCAATAGTACAGTGCCGCGATGACTCCCCCGAGCGACGCACGGTTCGCATCGATCGCACTCTTCCTCGCGACAACGATCACCGGCTGCATCGGCATCGCCCACGCCGATCCCCCAGCGCTGCCATCGATCGCGTGCCCGGCCGCTGAACCCGCGAACGGATCGCGATGCACCGTCGCGGCGGGGAACGTGTGCAACTTCTCGGTGCGTGCGTCGCGCATCGCGCACTGCCATTGCATCGGTCAGGTGTGGGACTGCGGCACGCCGCTCGGCATCGACGTGCCGACGACGGCCACGTGTCCTGCGACGCAGCCGAACTCCGGGAGCACGTGCACGATCCCCGCGGGCCCGCCTGGCGGGAATCGGCCCGGTTGCACGTACGAGGTCCCGATGAGCGTCAATCATCAGTGCATGTGCGCGCACCCTGCCGGTGCCCCCGCGACCGGCGCGTGGGACTGCGGCCAGGTGCCGATTCCGATCCCAGTCGACCCGCGCGGATGCCCTGCGCGAGTACCGGCGGAGGCCACGATCTGCACCGTCGCGGGCGGCGTCGATTGTCAGTACGGATTCAATCTGTCGACCACGTGCCGCTGCAATTCGCTCTCGTCATCGGACCCGCGAACCGCATGGCAGTGCCACACGTCGCCATCGCGCTCCGCGCCGTCGCGGTGATTCGGCGGCGGTCGACTCTGCACCACGCCACGCATCCAAGTCCGTCCAACGAACCGCGAGGACCTCGGCGCAATGCGGAGGACGCGCTGATCAAGTTCGCCCGGCGTGAGTGAGCTGAGGTCGGCGCCGAGACGTGACGACGCTACGGGTGCAGTGAAAGGTGTCGATCGTGGCCGCATCATTCACGCAGACCCCTCCCCATCACCTACACCGCTGACGAATCGCCCCTCCCCGAACGACACT
>CBIHQZ010001662.1:0-1597 GCA_966212315.1 uncultured Myxococcales bacterium | reverse complement strand
CGAGCAACATCGTGTCGGTGTCGCGAACGCGTCGCGCGCGATCGAGCACGACCAACACGAGCATCGCGTTCAGCCCGAATCGCAACACTCGTTCGAGGGCCCCATACGGGCGCGGGGGCGAAAGCGACCAATCGAGCGCGCCTCCGTTCTCGCGCGCGGCGATCAGCGGCGCGTATCCATCGGTCACCAGCGTGTCGGGCGATCCGGGTGCGCGGCCACCGTCTCGCGCGTAGGCCACCGGGTCGAATTCGGGATGCTCGCGCCGATACCGTGCCCAGCGCAGCTCACTGAGCAGCATGTCGGCGAGCGAATTGGTGGTGAAGTGATTGCCGGGCGCATCGCGCGCCGATGCGAGCGTGGTGGACGGACCGCGCCAGTACGGCACGAACGTGAGTGCGATCACGGCGCCGACGATCGCGCTGCTTCGCATCGCGCGCCGCCATGCATCGCGGCGTGTCGCACCATCGCGCGCATCGGCGATCACGTAGAGAGGAACGAGAATCGCGGTGATCCATTTCACCGGTACCGACAACGCGAGCAGCACCGACGCAAGCACGCTCTTTTCACGCGTGCGCGCCCACACCGACGCGAGCACGAACAGCAGCACCAGCACGTCGTTGTGCGCGTTCCATGCGGTCTCCGCGAGCATCAGCGGATTCCACGCGTACAGAATCGTCCCGAGCACGCGATGGCTCGGGCGAAGGCGTCCGAGGATCGACCAGAGGAGCGCGGCGCACGCGATGTGGCAGCCCGCGGCGAAGAGTTTGTAGGTGAGTTCGTAGTGCCATGCGACGTCGCCGAATGCGCCGGTCGCGACGGAGAGAACCCGCGAGATCGCGAGCCACACCGGGCCATACGCCGATGCGACGTGCGCGAACGGCCCGAACGCGATGTGCGGGGACATCGCGTCGCTGAAGTCGGCGGGAACGTCGATCAGCGGGTTGCCGTGATAGACGCTCTGGATGCGGCCGTATGCGATGTAGCTGAAGACGTCGCTCGAGAGCGTGCGCGGGATGAAGAGCATCAACGCCGCGTAGGCGGATGCGTATCCCAGCACCGTGCGGAGCGTGATCGCGCGCGTGTCGTCGCGCACCGCCGCGCGCAATTGCAGCAGGTACATCGCGATGACGGGGACGAGGCCGAACGCCGCGAAGAGGAAGTTGTTGATCGGCGTGTTCGCGTGGTTCTCGAGGCGATCGTGCGACCACACATGCTGCGCGACCCACCATCCGAGCGGGATCTGCGAGTTGGTCTCCGTCTGCCACTTGAGCGGGCTGACGAGAAAGAGCGCGAGGTAGGCGATCAGTGCGAAGGCCGCGAGTCGGCCGAGCGGCGGGGACCAGCGTTGGAGGCGTTGCAACGCGCGCATCGGCGGGAAGCTACTACGGGGCGCCGCGTCGGAAGCCCGCGTTTCGGCCGAAACGATCGCTATCCGCGGCCATCGACCCGCCCTCGCGGGCAGCGCTCGCGCCGGCGTTTGCGATCACGCTCCGCGCTCACCGGGACAGCCGACTGTGCTATCGGGCCTCGATGACCTGGAAACACGTTCGTCGCTACGCGGAGCCGAAGAAGCGGGACGAGGTCGCGCTCGTCGAGG
>CBIHQZ010001661.1:0-1601 GCA_966212315.1 uncultured Myxococcales bacterium | reverse complement strand
AAGTCGCGCAGCATCCGACGCGCGAGCGGGCCATGTTCGTTGGTGTCCACGTCGATGTGCCGCTCGAGATAGAGCTTGAACGACGGGCACCGCATGCCCGTGGCTTCGATCTCGCCCAGGATCCGTTGAAACATCAGCGGCACGAGATCCTCGCGTCCGTACAGGAACGCGGCCGCGATCTCGTGCGCGCCTCGCGACTGCGCGACGCTCAACGTGTCTCGCACGAATGCAGCGGCGGGGGCAGGGGCAGCGCTCGTGTCCAGCGCGCAGGACCAATCCATTCCGCTACGAAGCGCTTCGACGAATGTCGCGATCGCAGTGCAATCCGCGCCGACCTCGCCCATCGCTTCGACATAGAGATCGAAGTGGCTCACAAATCGTCCAGGCTCGATCTCGTCGGTTTCCTCGCCGAGCACGATCGCGTTGATGAATCGCGCGGCATCGATGTGGCGCGGAGGAATCCATGGCACCTCGAGACACGTCAGCTGACGCTGCAGCGCCTTGGTGAGCGACATGAAATCGAGCACCGCGAATACGTGCGATTGCATGAACACGCGCAGCGATCGGAGGTCGCGCACGCTTGCGTAGATCGAATGGCCGAGAAGCGCAGCGCGCAGCGATTCGGTCCGTGCACCGAGGTCCGGTTGTTGGTTGCTCATTGTCCCGGTCTACGGGGTCGAAGCGATCGCGCAACGAAAGTGACGCGACGCTGCACTCGCCCTCATTCCCAGGTCTGAATCCCCAATGTGCATTCGCGTGCGAACCGGCCGAACGATTCGAGCGCGGCTCGCAATGGAGCCTGCCGAGGCTGCAATGCAGAGCGATCGTGATGTCAGAATGCAGACGACCGATGGCACGCGTTGCGGTCGACACAAGCGCGCTCGGTGCGAGAGCTCGCAGAAAGCAAGCCCGACTTGCACCGACACTGCTTGACACCCCTGAACTCGATTGGTACACACCGCGTCCCTCGACGACCCCCCGTCGTCGAGAGTCAGTCGGTGGCTGCGACCCAAGCTGGTCGGACGCACTGGCGGCAGCTCGGACGACCTCTCGGTCGGTTCCCGAGTAAGCCCCGGTCTGTCCCTCCCGACCGGGTCACCTCAACGAAGAGCTAAGACACGATGGAAAGCAAAGTCATGGCCCGCTTCGCGCGCATCTCGCCGCGTAAGGCCCGAGTCGTCGTGAATCTCGTCCGCGGCAAGAAGGTCGCCGAGGCACTGGACATGCTGGCGTTCACCCGCAAGAGCGGCGCGCCGGTTGTGAAGAAGCTCATCGAGTCGGCGGTCGCGAACGTTCGCCAGACCCGTGGCACAGTCGATGCGCTCTGGGTCGCCGCCCGCGGCGTGGACAAGGGACCGAACAAGCACATGCGTCGCTGGCGTCCGCGGGCCATGGGCCGCGCGACCCAGGTCACGAAGGGCGTGAGCCACATCCAGATCACCGTGTCGGATGTCGAGCCCGTCACGAAGCACAAGCGCGCGAAGGCGAAAGCCACCGCGACGACCACCACGGCCTCCGAGTAACACCGAGAGCGAGCGAGAAGAGAATGGGTCAGAAAGTTCACCCGTACGGTTTCCGCCTTGGCGTCATCAAGACGTGGA
>CBIHQZ010001660.1:0-1602 GCA_966212315.1 uncultured Myxococcales bacterium | reverse complement strand
GAAGACGGCTCGGTGCGCGATTGCCGCTTCGCGAACGGCGAGCCGTGCGAGAGCGCCATCGACGTCTACAACCCCGCGTCGACTGCGTGGCCCACGGAGAGCCTCAACCTGCGGACGTACCTCGCGCAACCGTGTTCGCCCGAGGATCCGACGTGGTCGCTCGATCGCTATGTCGATCCCGCGGATCCGACGCGCGGCTGGCTCTCGCTGAAACCCGGCCACCCCGAACGCATCGTGTTCGCTGCCATCACCGGCGTACCGCTCGCGATTCCGACGGTCGTGCGCGATGGCGAAACGCGCACCGACTGGGATGGGCTGCTCGGCGTGCCGGGTGCGACCGGGCCGAACGATTTCTGCGGCCGCGACAGCTCGCAGCTCGGGTCGCTGACGAGTGCCGAAGGACCGATCTCGATGCGCCAGTCGAACATGGATCTCAACTGCGAGACGCGCGTGGTACCTGCCTGCCGACGCGAGGGTTCGCAGTACATGCCGACCGCGTGCACCGCCGACCTACAGTACTTCGCGTGGCCCGGACGACGCATCGTCGAGGTCGCGCGCCGCTTCGACGAAGCGAAGTTGTGCGCGGGGCAACCGTGTCGCAACGGAATGGTCGCGTCGATCTGCGCGCGTGACTATTCACATGCGATCACCGACTTCGTCGCGCACGTGCGCACTCGGATGGAGGTGCCGCGTTGTCTCGCCAGGCCACTCACTCGACACGCAAACGCCGACGGGAGCGAATCGGTCGCGTGTCGCCTCCGCGAGGTGCAGCGCGTGGGCGTGACGGAATGTGATCACGCGTGGGGAAGGCTCGATGTCGCGGCCGCCGAGCGGTTCGTGTTCATCGGGAGCGACCAGCGCCTGATCTGCGAGATCGCTCAACTCGATACCGATGCGATGACGCACGCACCACGAGCGGGCGTGGGGTGGTGGTACGAGACGCGCGGGACATGCGCGGCGTCGATCGGCTTCAGCGAGGGCCTCGCCGTCCCCGGCACGCTCTCGCACTTGGAGTGCGTCGCATCCGGGGGGTAATGCCGATGTCGGGCGCGACACCGATCCTTCAATGCAGCATCGCGAGCCTCACGAAGGTGAGGCTTCGGACCCGTTGCCCGCAGCTTCAGCTGCCGGGTGACTCGGGTGACTCGGGTGACTCGGGTGACTCGGGTGACTCGGGTGAACTGCCGAGCCGAGTGCTCCCCGCCGGCCGCAACCACATCACGATCGGCACACAGATCGCCGCGATGCTCGCCGCCGAGAAGATCACGAACGTCCGCGCCGGGACCCACGTCGCGAGTCCCGCGCCCGCGAGCAATACGCCCGCCATCCACCCCGCCCAGCGGTAGCGCGTGATCGCTGCAGCGCCCATCAACACGGCGCCGATGAAGAGATCGTCGCGCAGCGTGACGCGTGGCGCGACGTCGCTGAAGTACGCAAGCAGGCGGTGCACGAACATCGCGCCGGCGTAGAGCAGCATGATGCCCACGAGCTGCCGGCTGGTCTGATTGCGCGCGAGGCGTTTGTAGAAGACCGCGCTGGCCGCGAACGCGACGCCCGCGACGATCGCGCCGAAGCGGAGCACGATCGCCGACGTGACCTCCG
>CBIHQZ010001659.1:0-1602 GCA_966212315.1 uncultured Myxococcales bacterium | reverse complement strand
CGCGGCACCGTCGAACGTTGCGCGCGCGGAGTCGCATTGCAGCAGGCCTCCGACGCATCCGCGGCGCCGCGTCGATGCGAACCGCGCGTGGTGGTCGCCGCGCTACCCGATCACGTACTCGAAGACGTACGAATGCTTCCCGTCGGCGATCTCGATGCTCATCGTGCCGCGCAGCCCCGCAAGGTCGCCGGTACCCGAATCGGGGACGACGGTGATCGTCAGCGAGCCGTTGCCGCGATCCATGATCCCGGAGTGCTGCAACACGAACGTACCGTTGCGCCCTGCGAGCACGCCGGTCACTCGTTCGATCGCCACGTATCCGGCCGAGCCTTTTACCGGCGTTCGTGTGGCCATCATCGCGCCAACGCTCGTTGCCTCGAGGTCGCCCTGGAAGGTCTTGGCGATCGACATCCGCCCGACGAGATCGCTCTCCGCGGCGTCGGCCGGTGGTTGTGGCGCGAGCTTCACCTCGAACGTTCCACGCGCTTCGCTCTTCGTTTCTCCGGACATCGACGGATCGTGGCCGCAACTCGCTCTCGCGGCAACCACGACGCTTCATCGTGACGCGCGAGGTGTCTGACGAAGTTGCGATGAACGACTCGCCGATGAACTAGAGCGCGACTGCCGCTGCCGCGCCGCCGACTGCGAGGACATCCTCCGCCGCACCGATCCATGGGTCCGCGATGCGAACGCGCTTCCCGATGCGTACTCGCGCTGCATGTCCGCCGTACGCGCCGATCGCCGCGCCGCATGCGCCGAGGAGCGCGCCGATCATTCGCGCCGCGAGTCCGCCGGTCCGCACCGCCCACGCTCCCGCGAAGACCCCGATCGCGAATCGCCCGACCAGCGGGCCGGCCGCGAGTCGACTCGGCGTTCGCGGAAGCTTGTCGCCCACGAGTTCGCTGCCGGCGAGGCCCAGCGCGATGGCGCGATGCCGGCGGCTCGCGAGGGCGATCGCGGCGATCGGCGTCATCGATCGGGAGCCCGCTACGAGGCCGAGGAGCAGCGCGCGCGCGTACGGATGGCGAAATGACATGCAGCATGTACCGCAAGCGCGATGCCGACCGCGGAGTGCGCAAGCGGGCGCGCGATGCACGCTGACTTCACACCGTGGCGTTGTCGCTAGCCGGACCGTGTTCGATCCGTACCCGCGAGCGGCCCGCGCCAACCGGCTCGACGATGACGCGAGCATCGACCCGATCGCGCAGCGCCGCGACGTGCGTGATGATGCCGACCTGCATCCCTCGCGCGTGGAGCGACTCGATCGCGGCCATCGCCACGTCGAGCGTGTCGTTGTCGAGTGCGCCGAATCCCTCGTCGAGCAGGAGCGTCTCGATCGGCAACCGCACACTGCGTTGGTCCGCCAGTGCGAGCGCGAGCGCGAGCGACACGATGAACGTCTCTCCGCCCGAGAGCGTATGGACGGGTCGCAACTCGCCCCCGTGCCATTCGTCGCGCACGGCGAACGAGAGGGTGTACTCGCCGTCGCGCGGCGGGGTGCGCGCGAGCAGATAGCGAGGCGAGAGTTGCGCGAGGTGCTCGTTCGCGCGGCCGATGAGCTCGTCGAGATTCAAGGCTTGCGCGAATTGCCGGAACGCATCG
>CBIHQZ010001658.1:0-1603 GCA_966212315.1 uncultured Myxococcales bacterium | reverse complement strand
GCCAACCCGAACTGCTCGACCATCGTGATGCTCACGGCACTCAAGCCGCTTCACGATGCAGCGGTGCTCGATCACATCGTGGTGAGCACGTACCAGGCGATCTCCGGCAAGGGTGCGCGCGCGCTCGCCGAACTCGAGACCCAGATGCAGCAGGAAGCCGGCGGCGCGACGCCGACACACTCGGTTCTCCCGGGAATCCTCGCGTGGAACGTGCTGAGTGATTGGAAGCACGAACCCTCGGGCTATTCGGAAGAGGAATCGAAGATCGTCGCCGAGACGCGCAAGATCCTCGCAATGCCGTCGCTTCACGTGTCGCCCACGACCGTTCGCATTCCGGTTCGCACCGCGCACAGCGAATCGGTGTGGGTGCGTTTCAAACAACCGATCTCGCGCGAGCGCGCGCTCGAACTGATGGCGAAGGCCCCCGGTGTACAAGTCGACGACCGCGTCGGACCCGGGCTTCATCCGCAGCCGCGACATGTGGCTGGCCAGGACGATGTCCATGTCGGTCGGGTGCGCCAGGATCCCGACGATTCGCACGCGCTCTCGCTTTTCATCGTCGGGGACAACATCCGCAAGGGAGCCGCTCTCAACGCCATCCAGATCGCCGAACACATCTTCGCGAGCTGATCGCCGCTGCCGTCGATGTCGCGGCGCTCCCGTGCTTCGTGCCAAACTGGCAACCGTCCCCCGAAGACCCCCTCGAAATGACGCCACAACTTCTTGCTTCCACCGGTACGCCGCTTGCGACGCCACGCCGCTCGATGAACCGCCGCGCCTTCGTTCTGCTCCTCACGTTGATCGTGTCGGCGTTCGCGCCCCGCATCGCGAGCGCGCAGACGATCACCATCAACAACACCATCACGCGCACCGGAAGTCCGCGTAACGCGGAGACCGCAGGCGGGCTGACGCCGACGGTGCCGATCGGTCTCCGTGATTGCCCGTGCGAGAGCTGGACGATCACCGGCACCGTGTCGGGCACCGCGAGCGGCGCGAACCCGCGGCTCGAGTTCTGGATCGGAACGACGGCGACCGCGTGCGCGACGGCTGCGAATCGCTTCGGCAGCGGCACGACCACCCCCTCGTGCTGGCAGATCCCGGACGACATCGTTTCTTCGCAGCGCATCACCCCGAGCTTCACCGTGGTCATTCCGTCGGTGCTCTTGGTGAATCCGTTCGAACGCGCGTGCGTGCCGCTCCCCGAGCGCAGTCTCTCGGGCTCGGTGTTCCTCAGCATCCTCGCGCGCGGCCCCGACGACATGACGCCGATGGCGACGCAGGAGATCGCCTACAACCTCGAGCAGCCGGAATCTCCGAGTGGCGTCACCGCGACGGCGCAAGAAAGCGCGGCGCAGGTCACGTGGGGAATCGGCACGAGTTCCACCGACGAAGCCGGCACCGCCGTGCTGAGCCCGTCGCTTCAATCGTTCTACGTGCTCTGTTTCCCGGGCGCGCCTTCGAGCTTCGATGCAGGTGGGGTCGATGCGTGCACGCCCGTGAACGTGGGCGACGCGAGCGCGGATTCGGGCACCATCGATTCCGGCACCGACATCGTCACGACCGACGCGACCGACACATCGAGTGACATCACGACCGGCACCGA
>CBIHQZ010001657.1:0-1608 GCA_966212315.1 uncultured Myxococcales bacterium | reverse complement strand
ATCGGTGGCGGCATCGCAGGCCTCGCCGAAGTCCGCATCGAAGCGCAATCGCGCGCGGAAGAGCACCGTCACACCGCGCCGATCGCGTGGTCTTTCGATGAGCCCGAACGAGATCGTCTGCGTCACCCGTCGCGACGAGATCACCGGTGAGCCGGCCGGTCCGCGAATCTGATAGGCCTGCGCGTACGTGTCGGCGCGGACTTCGGAGTCGAACGCGTTCGCAGGCGGCGAAGCGAGCAGCGCGCACGCGAGCGCGCCGAGTCCTGCCGCACGCACGCCGTTCACGTCACTTCTTGTCGCTGACTCGCGTGCCGCCGAACTGCTTGGTGAGTTCGTCGTCGTAGTGATCGGCCACCGCGCCCACGATCTGCACGATGAACTTCACTTCCGACGGATCGAGATCGCGCGTCGGACGCTCGCTCACGGCGACCACGCGCTCTTCGTGGATGCCGAAGGCAACCGATGCGAGGCCGCCGGCATTCAGCTCGAGCAGGTGACGGTAGAGCGCGAGTTCGTGCGACTTGTCGATGCGCACGATCGGCGAGATCACCCGCAGGTACGGGGTGTCTTCGGTCGCACGCGGCGCACGCAGGAAGATCGCGATCGCGGCCGAGCCTCGCATCAACGACCACGCGTGCCCGCCACCCGGCGCCGGCATGCGCACCGTCGCGGGATCGAGCCCGAGGCCCTGAATCGTTTCTTCGACCAGGCGGACCGCACGCTCCATCGCTTCCTGCACCACTACGTCGGACACTTGCGGGCTCGCTTTCTCGCACGACCCTCGTCGCGCGCCGTCGCATCACGCCTTTGCGATCGAACGGTGTCAAGCGTCACGCGCCGTCGAACACGCTATAACGCCGCCGCGATGCCGACTGTCCGCCTCATCGTTCGCTACGACGGCACGAGCCTCTCCGGCTGGCAGCGACAGCGTGCCGTTCGCACCGTGCAGGAAGAACTCGAACGCGCGGCGTCGGTGATGGCGCGCGAGACGGTGCGCGTGCACGGCGCGGGTCGCACGGATGCGGGCGTTCACGCGCTCGCGCAGGTCGCTGCGTTTCACACAAACGCCACGATCCCGATGAAGGGCTGGCTGCTCGGCCTCACCTCGAATCTCCCGCCCGAAATCGCGATTCGCGAGGCGCGCGAAGTGCCCGACGGCTACGACCCGCGACGCGTGTCGGGCGGCAAGCGCTACCGCTACCTGATTCTCAACGAGCGCATGCGCGACCCGCTGCTGCGCGATCGCGCGTGGCTCGTTTACGACTCGCTCGATGTGAACCGCATGCGCGAGACCGCGAATCAGTTCGTCGGCTGGCATGACTTCAAGGCGTTTCGCGCGGCCGACTGCGAGCGCATCGCAACGGTGCGGCACATGTACCGCGTCGCGATCGTCGAGGGGTACGGCGGTCGCGACGGCATGCTCGCGCTCGAGGTCGAAGGCACCGCGTTTCTCAAGAACATGGTTCGCATCATCACCGGCACGCTCGTCGACATCGGCCGCGGTCGCCTCGATCCCGGGGTCGTCGCCAAGCTGCTCGCTGGCGAAGGCACGCGCGGCGACGGCGGTATTACCGCGCCACCACAAGGGCTGTATCTCGACGAGGTCTT
>CBIHQZ010001656.1:0-1608 GCA_966212315.1 uncultured Myxococcales bacterium | reverse complement strand
AAACTCGACCTGCTCGCGCGAGTCCAATGGGCGATCTACCGGCGGCACAAATGGATGGCGGCGACGATCTCGCTCACACGACCGGTGCTGGTGCCGAACGGGATGAAACACACCGAGTGGGCACTGGAAGCGACGGACGGCGTCGTCGGGGACGCTGCGCAACAGTTGCTCGTGGCGCTGACGCTCTTCGGCTTCGTGCGCGGCCTGGCGGCGTCGCTCGAGACCGAGACGTATGCGGAACAAGACACGGGGATGAGCAGTGACGATCACATCGAGGCGCAGACCCGCGAATTCGAGGCGATCGTCGCGAGCGGGGCTTTCCCGATGCTCACGCGCGTCTCCGCGGTGCCCGACCTCGACGTGGGACTCGACGCGTTGTTCGAGTTCGGTCTCGCGCGCGTACTCGACGGCATCGAGCGGATGGTCGAGCCGCGTGCGTGACCTCACCCCCCGCTGCCGCTGCCGCCTGAGCATTGGTCACGCGCTGCGTCGGGGCCCGGCTTCTGAAGCCACGGCAACACCTCCGAAACCTCACGTTCTTGAGGCTCGCGATGTCGCATCGAACACAAGAGATCGAAGGCAACTCGCAGTCACCGCGAGATTCGCGCAGGCGAAGCTTGGGAGTCGTTGCCGCGGGTTCACCCGCCGGGAATCCGTCAGCGAGCGCCGCGCGCATTCGTGACCAAGGTGGGATCGATCATTGCGATGCAAACGACGTCGGCGATCGATGTCTCGATGTGAAGCAGAGGCGGCGACCGCGGTGGCGTTGCAGCGATCCGAGAAATGACCGTCTTACATCGACACTCAGATGCACGTGCCGGCGGAGCAGACCTGCCCGGCCATACAGACATGCCCGCACGTGCCGCAGTTCGCCTCGTCGGTGCCGGTGTTCACGCACGCTCCGCTGCACGGCGTGTTGGAACAAGTACACGTTCCGCTCGAGCAGACGAATCCCGCGCCGCACGCGCGACCGCACATGCCGCAGTTCGTCTCGCTGGTGTTCAGATTCACGCACAGCGTTCCGCACATCGAGGTGGCGCATCCGCACGCGCCGTTCGTGCAAGTCCACGGGCCAGTGCCACACGAGTGCCCGCACGTTCCGCAGTTCGCGGTGTCGACATTGAGGTTCACGCACGACGTCCCGCACGTGGTTCCACCCGTCGGGCACACGCATGTCCCGGCGACGCACTCCTGGCCGGTGGCGCACGCGCGCCCGCACGCGCCGCAGTTGGTCCGGTTGTTCGCAAGGTCGACGCAACTCGTCCCGCACATCGTGGACGGTGCGGCGCACGTGCACGTTCCGCCCTGGCAGACCGCCCCGCTGCCGCACGTCCGATCGCACATGCCGCAGTTCGTTCGATCGTTGCTCAAGTCGACACAGTTGCCGCGCGAACACGTCGTGAGCGGCGCAGCGCAATTGACGCACATTCCGGCACGACAGGTATCGCCGCTGCGGCAGTTGCGCCCGCACGACCCGCAATTGCGATCGTCGTTCTGCGTGTCGACGCAGAACGAACCAGCGCCGCACATCGTCATGCCGCCCGGACATGCACAGCTTCCCGCCACGCAGACCTGCGCGGCGGTAATGCCCGAGAAACCAGCGGAACA
>CBIHQZ010001655.1:0-1609 GCA_966212315.1 uncultured Myxococcales bacterium | reverse complement strand
CGCCGTCGCCCGCTCCCTGACGATCGAGCGCGCCGCAGCGACATAAGGGGTCACCCTTCTGCGACGGCGACCGTTTGCGTGGCGGCGTCGATCTCCCGAGGCGTGGCGTTCGGAGAAACTGCCGGCAGACGGACGGTGAACCGCGCGCCGCATCCCAGGCCATCGCTGTGCGCTTCGACCGTCCCGCCGTGCAGTTCGACGATGTGCCGGACGATCGCGAGCCCGAGCCCCAGTCCGCCATGCGTCTTCATCTCGCCGCTCTCGGCCTGGCTGAATCGTTCGAACACGTGCGGTAGAAACGCCGGTTCGATCCCCTTGCCGGTGTCGCTCACGGACAGTTCGATGTCGACGTCAAGGCGCACGAGACCGACGCGCACGGAACCGCCCGAGGGGGTGAACTTCACGGCATTGGTCAACAGGTTCGAGACGACTTGGAGGAGCCGGCACGGATCGCCGCGAAGCGTCGGGATCTGCCGGTCGACCGTCACCTCGAGGGCGATTCCTCGCGCGTCCGCTGCCGGGCGGATCGTGTCGACAGCGCTCTCGATCGCTTCGATCAGGTTCACCGCGCCGACATCGATGCGGAGCTTTCCGGAAACAATGCGCGAGACGTCCAGAAGATCTTCGATGATCTGCGCTTGCGTTCGCGCGTTGCGTTCGATCGTTTCGAGCGCTCGTTCCCGTTTGCCTTCGCTCATCGCCCCTGCTCGGAGCATTCGGGTCCATCCGAGAATCGACGTCAGTGGCGTTCGCAGTTCGTGCGAAACGGTCGCGAGAAAAATGTCCTTCGCGCGGTTTGCTTCTTCGACGCGAACGCGCTCGCGTTCGAGCGCACTCAGCATCCTCTTGTGGTCGTCGATGTCCGTGCTGGCCCCGAACCACTTCGAGATCACGCCGTCGGATCCCGCCAACGCCTGTGCGCGCACCAGATACCAGCGATATGCGCCGTCGAAGCGACGAACGCGAACCTCCTGCTCGTAGGGCTGCCCGGTGCGAAGCGACTCGCGCCAGCGCGCATCCACGCCGGGTACATCATCGGGATGAAGCATCGAATACCATCCCCAACCCTGCAGTGATTCCAGCGTCGTTCCCGCATAGTCGAACACGCGCTGATTGAAGTAGTCCGCGAAACCATCGGCAAGCGCGGTCCAGATGAACTGAGGGCTGGACTCCGCGAGGAATCGATATTGGCGTTCCCGATCTTCGAGCGCCTGCCGTGCCCGCGCCGCGGCGCGCTCTGCGGTGTATACGCGGACGGCCTGCGTGACGGCCTGTGACAGGCGCGTCGGCGTCATCGTCCCTTTCGGAATGTAGTCGGAGGCTCCGGCCTTCATGAGATCGACGGCGACCTGTTCGTCGCCCTGGCCCGTGAGCATCACGACCGGTGTGTCGAAGCGCTCGCGCAATTCGCGGAGCAGGGTCAGACCGTCTTTTCCCGGGAGCTGCAGGTCGAGCAGGAGGCAGTCGAATTCAACGGTCGCCAGTGCGGAAAGCGCGGCCGCGGCGCCATCTGCTTCTTGGATCTCTACAGCGACATCCGCTTGTTTGAATGCTCGCTGTACCGCACGGCGATCGAGCACATCGTCGTCGATCACCAGAATTTTCATGA
>CBIHQZ010001654.1:0-1610 GCA_966212315.1 uncultured Myxococcales bacterium | reverse complement strand
TCGTTGCCGCGGGTTCACCCGCCGGGAATTCCTCGCCGGTGGCGAACCAGATCCCGTCGATGCGAAGCAGGATCGGGGGCAAGGACCCACGTCGTCGAGATGCGTGCAGTCCCCGATCCCGGCGGCGAGCTGTCGAGGCCACTCGACTGAGTGGGGGTTCGCACGCGCCGCTCGTGGTCCGCCATGGTTCGCGTCAGCGCCTCCGGCGTGGCGCCACCGATCGCTTGACGGCCGTGCCCCCCCCACCGATGTTCTTGGGCTCCCAACCACCTGATTGCGGATGCTCACGACGAACCACAGCGAAACCACGCGCGCGCCCTCGTCGCCGATCCCCAACGTGCTGTTGGTCGACGATCGGCCGGCGAACCTCATGGCGCTCGAAGCGATCCTCGAGCCGCTCCACGTGGCGCTCGTGCGTGCGACCTCGGGCACGGACGCGCTGCGCCAGCTGCTGCTGGCGGAATTCGCCGTGGTGATTCTCGACGTGAACATGCCCGGGCTCGACGGGTTCGAGACCGCGAGGCGGATTCGTGATCGCGAGCGGACCCGCGATCTGCCGATCGTGTTCGTCACCGCCGAGGACGCGACCGACGAGTCGCGGTCGAAGGGATACGCGCTCGGAGCCGTCGACTACCTGACCAAGCCGTTCGATTCGGCCACCCTTCGCGCGAAGGTCGCCACGTTCGCGGAACTCTGGCGGCGTCGGGAAGCGCTGCGCCTCGCGGAGCAGCAATCGCACGACGAGGCCGAGGCGCGGCTGCGGTACGAAGTTCGACGTCGCGAGCAGCAATTGCGATCGATCGTCGACGGCGTCCACGACCACGCGATCAGCATGCTCGACCCCGACGGACGCGTGATCACGATCAACGCGCCGGCCGAGCGGATCAAGGGCTACGCGCTGGCGGAGGCCGCGGGAAAGTTCTTCGGGATGTTCTTCACCGAGGAGGACCGCGCCAAGGGTCTTCCGGAAGAGGAACTCGCGGTCGCGCGCGCCGAAGGGATCTATCGCGGCGAAGGCCTCCGGCGCCGCAAGGACGGCAGCACTTTCTACGCGCAGGTGACGCTCTCGGCGCTGCGCGACGAGAGTGGCGAGGTGACGGGTTTCGTGAAGGTCACCTACGACATCACGGAGCGACGCCGCCTCCAGGCGGAAACCGAGCGGTTGCTGGAGATCGCCCGCGAAGAACGCGCGCGCGCCGAGGATGCGAATCGCACCAAGGACTTGTTCCTCTCGACGCTGAGTCACGAGTTGCGAACGCCGCTCAACGCGATCCTCGGATGGACGCAGATGCTGAAGTCCGGGTCACTCTCGGACGACAAGCGGGAACGCGCGCTCGACACGATCGACCGCAACGCGCACAACCAGGTCGCGCTCATCGAGGACATTCTCGACATCAGCCGCATCACCACCGGCAACATGCGGCTGCAACCCGTGCCCCTCGCGCTGCCGGCGATGATCGAGTCGGTACTCGACACCGTGCGCCCCGCGGCGGACGCGAAGGGTGTGCAGTTGCAGGCGGAGATCGAGGGCGAGATCCCGACGCTCGAGGCCGATCCGACGCGCATGCAGCAGGTCGCGTGGAACCTGATGTCGAACGCGGTGAAGTTCA
>CBIHQZ010001653.1:0-1611 GCA_966212315.1 uncultured Myxococcales bacterium | reverse complement strand
GTGACACGACGCCGGTGCTCGTGATGGTCGTTCCGTCCGCGGAGCATGCGCGGGGCGCCGCATCGAACTGGGTCGGGATCCCGGCTCCGCCGGTTCCGCTCGGTGCCGGTGCGAAGAAGCCGGCCGCTCGCAAGAAATCCGCAGCGACCGAGTCCGCGAGCGGGCCCGTTGCCGATGGATTCTCGCCCGCGCTCCTGAAGCAGATCGCGCGGTTGAAAGGCGCGCTCCCGACGGACATGCGCGCGCGGAAATCGGTGAGCACCGCGGCGGGGTCGCAGACGCTCTCGCCCGTGATCACGGCGTTCGATGCGGTCACCTGGCCCGCGGGCAGCAAGTTGATTTTCGGCGATCCCGAAGCGGAGATCACGTTCCGCGGCATGCCCGTGCTCGAGCATCTCGCGAAGGGGCACACGGGCCCGCTCTACGCGATCGCGTACGACGAGCTGCAGTTCTACGAAGTGGTTCGCGCCGACGACATGGAAGCCGACCCGCGCGTGTATCGAATCGATCACGACGGAAGCAGTTCGCTCGACGCGCCGCAACTGCTCTCGGGCTTTCTCGCGAAGGTGAAAGCGATGTCGACGGCGCCGGCGAAAGGCGTCGGGCCCGAGTTGCTCGAGGCGATTCGCGCACTCGATGTCGCGAAGGCCGTGGAGATCGTGAAGCGCGGTGGAAAAGCGGCGAACGCGCCCCTCGACAAGTCGGGATTCACCCCGCTGCACTACGCGGCCATGGCGGGGCTCACCGATGTCGTCGCCGCGTTGCTCGGCGCGGGAGCCGATCCGAACGCGACGCTCGGCGAGCAGATGAAGTTCGGCAAGAAGTTCCGTGGCGACAAGTGGGGCGCGAGTCGCGAGCCGTATCCGGGCGAGACGCCGCTGCACGAGGCGTTGTTCACCGATCCGAAACCGTTCGGCATCGAACGCGAAACGCTCGGCGTGGTGCGCGCGCTGATCGCCGCCGGCGCGGACGTGAACAAGGCGGACAACATTCAGCGCACCGCGTTGCAGATCGCAGCGCGGTTGCCGCGTCGAGAAGACGAGGTCGTGAACGTGCTGCTCGCGGCGGGCGCCGATCCGAACACGTGGAGCAGTGGGATCGGGTGTCCGCTCGGGAATGCGATGATCGAAAGCGCGGAGCGCGTGCGTGCGCTGATCACGGCGGGTGCGGACCCGAATCGCGTGTGGCCGATCGACGTGTGGGAGATCAAGCGCGCGACGCCGATGCACATGGCCGCGCGATGGGGGCTCGCGGATTCATTGGCCGTGATGCTCGATCACGGCGGCGATCCGAACGCGCGCGCCGGCGATGGAACGCTGCCGCTCGCGCATGCGAAGGGCAAGACCGTCGAGATCCTCCGCGAACGCGGCGCGCGCGAAGCGTGAGAGCCGCTCAGCGGAGCGAACCGGGCTTGCGGCGCTCGGCCGCGTCGCGTACTTCGCATCGATGATGATCATGCGCGCGAGTGCTCTCGTTCTTGCGGTGCTCGCTCTCGACGCTTGTGCCTCGTCCGCGGCGCCACATGACGCTGCGAATTCTTGCGCAACCTACGCGCCCGTCATCCAGGCCTGCACGGGAACGGCCTGTTCGAGTTTGACCGCGCAGCAACAG
>CBIHQZ010001652.1:0-1613 GCA_966212315.1 uncultured Myxococcales bacterium | reverse complement strand
CGCGGTCGACGTGGCGGGCGACCTCGAGCTGCGCGGCGTGCTGCAGCCGGTGCGCGTCCCCGGATTCGGTCGCGGCATCTCGACGCGCACGTTCCAGCAATCGATGTCGACGGTCCGCACGCAGGGAAGCGGCGCGAGCACGGCAGGCTTCGGATCGCCCGAGGGGAGCTCGGTGCTCGTGCCGTGGTTCCTCGTGTCGAGCCCTTCGTACGACCGCGCGACCAACTCGCTCGTCGCGGCACCCGCGGCGAGCGCGGCGCCGACCGGGCCCACGCAAACCGGCACCGGAACGCGTCCCACGGGAACGGGTACCACGTCGTCGGCCCCGCCTCCGACCAACCCCGCTTCGAGCGCTCCGCCCGCCGGGGCCGAGCATCCGTGGTGGGAAGAATAGAAACCCGATCGCGTGCTGCGACCGAGCGCAGGTCCATGACTGCAAAGTGCGACGGTAGTCTTGAATTACTCTTGCGGTATCGGACAAACCGGCGCTATTACCCCGCTGCGAGTGCGTGTGCGCACCGGTCCCCAGGAGGGTGTCCGTGAAAGAACTCGTCCGGTATCTGCTCGAGAACCTCTTCGTCGATTTCCAGGGTGCGGTCGATATCGACCACGTCCGCGAATTCCTCCGCAAGGACGACAGCCGCGAAGCGCGTTCGCTTCTCACGAAGCTGAACGCCGATGGCGACATCAGCGACATGCTGGATACCCTCGCGGACACGCTGAAGACCGCGCTCCCGCGCGGACTGAACGACCAGGTCGTTCGCGAGCAGCTCGTCGAATACGCCGAATCCTGATCCTCGCGCTTGCCGTAGCGGTCGCATTCTTCGCGGCCGCCTGCGACATCGCTCCACCGCCGCAATCCCTTCCAGGCTCGCCTCCGCGCATTCTCGAAACCGACGTCGATCACGACGCAACCGGGATCGTCACCCGCGCGGTCGGCGAGCCGGTCGGCTTCGTGACCGATCGTCTGCTCGCGCCGAGCAGCGTGTCCCGATCGACGGTCGGGATGACGACGGCGGGGCAGGTGGTGTTCGGTCACGTGCACTACGATCCGGCACGGCGGCGCGTGCAGTTCATTCCCGACGACGCGGCGGTGTTCGCATCGACCGCGTACGAACTCGTGGTGCGCGAGTCGCTTCTGGCCTGGGACGGCACGCCGATGGGCGTCGTCGAGCGCCGCGCGTTTCGCACGTCTGCCGAGCCGTACGTCACGCCCGCGCCATTGCCCGCGCCGACGCTCACGCGCGATGTCGCGCCCTTGCTCGCCGCGCGCTGCGCACTCTCGAACTGCCACGACGCCGCCGATCGGGTGATGGGTCTCGATCTGTCGTCCGCCGAAGCGATCCGTCGCACCGCCGTCGACGTGATCGCGCGCGAGCGCCCGGCGGCGTCGAACGTCGCGGCGACCCGAAGCGATCCTCGATGGGGTGCGCTCGCGCGCATCGACTCGGGCTTCGTGGTGGGAACCGGTGAGCCCGCGTATAGCTACCTCGTCTACAAGATCCTCGGCGACGGACCGATCGAAGGCGATCGGATGCCACCGCCGAACCTCGCGCCATTGAGCGACGAAGAGATTCGGGTGGTGAGCGATTGGATCGCGGCAGGGGCGCGGG
>CBIHQZ010001651.1:0-1613 GCA_966212315.1 uncultured Myxococcales bacterium | reverse complement strand
CTGGACCGCCGGCGCTGATCGCAGCGGGCACGTCGGGCGCCGACGCTCCAGGCGCAGTCGGTGCGTTCACATCGCGAACGACGGCAGGCCCGCCTGAACGCGCGCACGCGTAGCCATGGGACACATTCGTGACGAATGGTGAGCGAGAGGGGCGGGTGTTCGAGCGCGCACCCATCGCAATCAATTCACATGGACGCGTTTGTCGATCGCCTGCGCCCGCTCTCGAACCCGCCCTTGGCATCGACGGGATCTCGATCCGAGTCGTCGACGTGGGCCGGGCGGCTGATGAAGCCACGGCAACACCTCCGAAGCCTCACCTTCGTGAGGCCGGCGATGTCGCACCGAACGCACCCTTCGGAGTGATCGAAGGCAACTCGCAGTGACCGCGAGCTTCGCGCAGGCGAAGTTTCGGAGTCGTTGCCGCGGGTTCACCCGCCGGGAACTCCTCGCCGGTGGCGAACCAGATCCCGTCAATGCCAAGGAGCCGGCGGGGTGGGGGCTCGGTAGGGGGCTCGCCAGGGTCAGCTCACGCCTTCGGCGCCGCGCCCGCGCTGCTCGCGCTCTTCGCGGCGCGCCGCCGTGCCGCGTGCGTACGCCGCGAATACGCGCTCAGTGCCTCGCGAGCGATCTCGGGCTGATTGCGGAACACGTACGTCGCCGCACCGCGCACGGTGGCGACCTTCGCCATGAGCAGCGCGAGCAGGCGATTACGCACTTCGAGTGCCGCGCGTGATTCGGGGTTCGGCGTCGCGACACCCGTCACCGCCACCACACCGCCTCGCACGGCCACCCCGCCGCCTCGCACGGCCACCACACCGCCTCGCACGGCGGAACCCATGGCGTTTTCACGGAAGCACAGGGGAATCGAACCCCCCGACCGCAGCGAAGGCTGCGTGCCCACCGATTTTGAAGACCGGGCCCGTCACCAGATCGAGTCGTGCTTCCGCCGCGGACACTAACAAGCGTGTCCCGCACGCGGTCCACGAAATGAAATCCCCCTACGAGCTCCCGCCCGGCGCGCACCACTGAACACCCGGTACTGAACATTCGTTGCCATCTTTTTGCTGCCCCGACGTTCAGCTCTGTACAAGTGCTCAGTGCCCAGCGCGAACAGGTCGCGCGGATGGCAACCGGGTGGTGCGAGATGACGAACTTCGAGACGGCAGTGACGGCGACGACGGCAGCAGCGAACAACAACAGCGCGACGACGAGCGTGATCACGACCACCGCGCCGACCGCATCGGCGCCCGCGAAGAAGATGATGTTCCGCCTCGCCGGTTATCTCTTCACCTACCGCAAGTCGACCGGCGCGATGAAGGTTCGCATCGACATGTGGCGCGAGGATCCCGCCACGCGCGAGCGCTACTGGGTGACGGTTGCCGCATGCGCACCGAACCGCGCCAGTGCCCGCGGCGCAGCCCTCGCGCTCGTCGCGTGGGTGAAGGCTTGCGACATCGGTCCGAAGCGCGACGTGCAGTCGACCGCGGTGGCCGAGTCGTTCGCGATGCTTCGTCCGCACCTCTCGTTCACGAACCCGGGCGCCACCGGTTCGGTGCGCGCTCGTCGCGTGACCGCATCGAACGTTCAGCCGCAGCAGCCCGCCGCGCGCGTCG
>CBIHQZ010001650.1:0-1617 GCA_966212315.1 uncultured Myxococcales bacterium | reverse complement strand
AGCGATGCCGGCGCGAACGGCGGTGCCGAGGTCGGCGCGGCGGCGGACTGATCGCGTGGTGCTGCGAACGACCCGCGTGTGCGCGTGTGCTCGCATCGGCACGGCCGTATCTCGCGTGTTCCCCGGGTGAGTCGATCTGCGAACGACTGCGCGTTTCGGTTGAACGCGGCGCGCGATCAGCGAGCCAACGGGGTTCGACGACCAGCCGTCCAACACAGCGCGTCCGAGCTTGGTTCCCATTTGCTACGCTTCGCACGATGACGCCGCGCGCTCGGGCCCTTGCGATCACCGCGTCGATCGTCGCGCCGTACCTCGCGACAGCCGCCCACTACGCGTCCGAGCGCGTGAAGTCTTCGCGGGCGCACGCGACGCGCTTCGCGACCCTGGCAGACCTCGGCGACCGCACGTACGCCGACATGCTCTCGTCCGGATCGAGCGGAAACGTTTCGCAGCTCGAGGCCGCATGCCGCGATGCGCTCGAGTCGGATCGTCCCGAGTCCGTCGCGACGTACATCGCGGGGCGATCATCGCAGGGCGCCGAGCAACTGGCCTGGGCGGCCGTGCCGGGAACGCTGGTCGCGATGCATCCTGTCGTGGGCATCGTTCGCGAAGAGCGGCGTGATGCGCATGCGCTCGGATTCGCGGGTGCGTGGCTCGCGATGCTAGGCACGCTCCCGACACGGTGGAGCGATCGGGTACATGCCGCGGAGGCGATCGAGGCGCCGCTGACGGACGTGCGGTATCTCGCGGTGGCGTCGGTCGAGATCGCACTCGCGCCGCACGAGACGTCCCCGGATACGTTCGCGTCTGGCGAGGCACTGATCCGCGTGCGCGTCGTGGCGGCGTCGACAGGAAACTCGCTGTGCGAAGGTCAGACGATCGCCGCGATGCCCGAACGCGTTCGCGTCGAAGCCGGCGGTCGCAGCACCGCAGAGGCCGCCGGCAACCTGTCATTGGCCGGTCCCTCTGCGCTCACGAATGCATTCGCAACGACGATCGCCCTCGCGCCGATGCGGGCACTGTGCGGTTTCGTGAGTGCTGAACTGTGCGAGCGCGTTGCCGCGGTTGCGCGCTAGCGATGGCAGCGCGGTGTGTGCCGTCGTTCGAGCGACCGCCCGGCACGAGCGCGCACGCACGGGTTACGGCGCGCGGGCGAAACTCGCGGTGAAGTGAGGCGACGTCGATTTGTTGCCGCGTGATGCCGCCGCGGCGAGCCTCGACGCGAATGGACCTCCCGATTACGCCCGGTGCCATCGCGCTCGTGGCCGTCGCCATCGCGATTGCGGGGCTGCTCGTCGGGCTGTGGCTCGCACGCTGGTGGGCCGGGCACCGGTCGCGGGCGCGCAACGACGTCGCGCAACGCGGCGAGGCCGAGGCCGAGCGGATCCTCGAGTCGGCGGGGTTTCGCATCGTCGCGCGCCAGGCGGTCGCGAGCTGGCGTCTCACGATCGATGGCGATTCGGTCGATGTCGGCGTACGCGTCGACTTCATCGTGGAGCGACGGCGGCAGCGGTACGTCGCCGAAGTGAAGACCGGCTCGCGTGCGCCCGATCCGACGCTCCCGGCGACGCGGCGGCAACTGCTCGAGTACAGCCTCGTGTTCGGTGCGGCGCACGT
>CBIHQZ010001649.1:0-1623 GCA_966212315.1 uncultured Myxococcales bacterium | reverse complement strand
GAGCGGGCGAAGCACCTGGCCGATGTCGCGATACCGATGCTGTTCCTGCAGGGCACACGCGATGCGCTGGCGGAATTGAGGCTGCTCGAACCGGTCGTCGAGGACCTCGGTTCACGGGCAGCGCTGCATCGACTCGCTGCAGACCTGCGACGCAACGCACGCGGGCTGCGATGGCGGAACGCATCCGTTGGCGGCGGCCCCGGTTGCGCCGGGCATGCAGTGCTCTACGCCGTTGCAGAACACGTGATCGTCGCAATCGTTGTCCGTGTTGCATGCGCGCATCGCATCAGACGTGTCGGACGGCGCGTCGACGCGCGTGATGTCCGCGGCGCTGTCGGTCGCAGCGTCAGGATGCGCCGCGCCGGTGCAGGCGCAGAGAGAGGTCACGAAGAAGGCGAACGCGAGGCGAAGCAAGCGGGGATGGCGCATCGAGCGCGAAACTACCGCAGCCCGGCGGCTGAATGGATCGCAATTGCAGCGCGGCGCGCGCGCTTGTCCGAACCGTCGCACCGAGCGCGAAGGACACGACAAGACGGGACGAAGTGCGACCGCTGCGCGCTGCTACGGCTTCACGAAACGCAGGACGAACCGATCGCTCGTCCCGCGTCGCTCGCCGGCCGCGCGCGGGGAGTCGTTCCAGTCGCGCGGGTCGCTCGGGTTGCGAAGGAAATCCGCTTCGGCATCGAGACGGAACCCCGCGGCGAGGATCTCCTGCACCAACGGCGCTTGATCGATGCGATGAAACGTCTGCACATCGCGAAGCCCGGAACCGGCGACCGCGCTGTGATCGACGATGCCGTAGACGCCGCCCGGCTTGAGGGCACGGAAGACCGCGGCATTCATCGCGCGGCGATCGGTGTGCATCCACACGCTGTCGTGATACGCGAGCACGAAGAGCACCGCGTCGAGATCGTGCGCTTCGGGCGGAAGCGGATCGTCGAGTTCGCGATCGACGCGCACGACGTTGTGCATGACGGGTTTCGCGAGTCGCGCTTCCCACGGTGCACGCGCGAATCGATCGAGGATGAATCGATTGTTCTCGCCGAAGACCTGACCACTCTCGCCGACCGTGCGGGCCAGGAGTTCCGCGGTGTAGCCGCCGCCCGCGAACAGCTCCGCGACGCGTTGCCCTGGTGCGATCCGGAAGAACGAGAGGGTCTCGGCCGGATGGCGTCCCGCATCGAGTGCGCGATCGTCGGTGCTGCGGTCGGGAGCGTCGACGGCGGCGCGCACGGCGGGTGTGACGTCGACGTTCGTGGCGTGCGGATGCGCGGGGATCGTGAACGCAGGCGGTGCTGCATCGGCGGGTGCGGAGCGGTGGCAGGCCGCCGCGCCGAGCGCGATGGTGAGAACGAGGGGCGAGGGGATTCGCATCGGGGCTTTCTAGAGCAGGAAGGGCGAGACGTCATCTCGCGCGGGCGAGGTCACCGGCCCGGGGATTCCCGGCGGGTGAACCCGCGGCAACGACTCCGAAGCTTCGCCTACGCGAAGCTCGCAGTGACCGTGAGTTGCCTTGGATCTCTTCGGAGGGGATCCCCGGTTCGTTCGATGCGACATCGCGAGCCTCACGAAGGTGAGGTTTCGGCGGTGTCGTCGTGGTTTCAGTCGCCGGGCCCGGGCGGT
>CBIHQZ010001648.1:0-1623 GCA_966212315.1 uncultured Myxococcales bacterium | reverse complement strand
CGAGACGAAGGGGCTCCCCTGGGTGAACGTGAATTACGAGGACGATCTCGCGCTCGCCGAGGAAGTCGTACGGAGTGCACCGATCGGACCTCGCGCGCAGCCATGACTTCCGAGGAGACACTCGCGGACCGCGAACGGCGTTTTTCGGTCTCGATCCTGTCGATCCTGCGGAATGCACTCGCACCGTACACCCGCTGGCGGGGGCTCGGTCCGAACGTGCCGCCGTCCGCGCGGGTCCGCACACTGCGTGCATGCGACGGTTCCGGGGTGCTCGCGGTGCACTTCGATGCGCCGCCCGGAGCACGCACGCTCGTGCATTTTCACGGCGTCGGCGTCGCACTGCGCGACGTTGTCCGGTTCGGCGCGGAGATCCATCGTCGCGGGCTCGGTGCGCTCCTGGTCGAGTACCGAGGCTACGGCCGCACACCGGGGCAGCCGACGGAGCACGGGATGTACGACGACGCACTCGCGGCACTCGACACGCTCTCGGCCGAAGGTGTCTCGCACGAAAAGATCGTTCTGTTCGGCATCTCGATCGGCGCTGGCGTCGCGGTCGAAATGGCAACCCGCGGCCGCGGCGCAAGACTGATCCTCGCGACACCGTTCACATCGATGCCCCGTCTGATTCAACATCACGTGCCGTTCGCGCGAGTGTCCGGCGCAGTGCGCGAGCGATTCGACAACCTTCACAAGGCGCATCGAGTCGCACTGCCGACACTGGTCATTCACGGCGACGCGGACCGCGTCGTGCCTCTCGAGATGGCACGCACGCTGACCGATGCGATCCGCGGCGCTCGCTTGCTGACGGTCCCACGCGGCGGACACTCGGACCTCTTCCGGCGAACCGGAAGCGCCGCGCTCTACGATGCCATCACGGCACACGCGATCAGCGACGAGTAGCTCCCGCGCGCGCGAATGCGATTCAGAGTTTGCGCGCGAGAATCACCGCGGCCTTGAATTCGTCGTGCAGCGGAAAGACCCCCGCGAGCGACCCGAGCTTCGCAAGCGTTCCTTCGTCGACGCCTGCGAGCAGATGCGTAAACCAGCCGGCGCGGAATCCGAAGTCGTAGAATTCTTCGTACGTGGCGAAGCTCACGGGGCGCGACACCGAGAACGCTTCGCAGATCTCGAAGCCCGCCGCAGTGCACGCCGCCTCGAGTGACGCCGGGCTGTCGGGCGACGGGGCCAGTTCGCGCAGTTTCTCCTCGGGAATCAGTCGCAATGCCAGCCCCTGGAGCGCACGAAATCCTTCGCGGGTCCCATTGACGAAAGAGAAGCAGCCACCGGTACGAAGCACGGTCGCGGCGTTGCGGGCCAGCGTCGGCGGATCGACGTATGTCGCGAGGAAATGCGAGAGCACGAGATCCGCGCTCGAGGCTTCGACGTGAGCACACGCGTTGCGAGCGTCGTCGAGGACCGTGCGTACGTCGAACTTCGAGCGCGCGACCTGGAGCATGCGTTCCGACACGTCGATTCCCACGAAGCGTGCGCGCGGAAACAGCGGCTTGATCGCGAGGAGCGACTCGCCGGTGCCCAGCGCGAAGTCGACGATCAGGGGCGCTTCGCCGGCGCGATCGACATGGCGCCCGATCTGCGCGGCAGCTGCCTCCCGGCTGTGCGTCA
>CBIHQZ010001647.1:0-1623 GCA_966212315.1 uncultured Myxococcales bacterium | reverse complement strand
TTTCGTCGACGAAGTGTCACGCGCGTACGGAGCACAAGCGATCGTGGTGGCGATCGACGCGCGCTGCCGCGACGATGGCAACGGATGGGAAGTCTTCACCCACGGCGGCCGTCGCGGGACGGGTCTCGACGCGGTCGCATGGGCTCGCGAGATGGCAGACCGCGGCGCGGGCGAGATCCTGCTCACGAGCATGGATCGCGACGGCACCGGCAAGGGTTACGACCTCGCACTGCTTCGCGCGATCACCGCGGCGGTTCCGATCCCTGTCATCGCGTCGGGTGGCGTGGGAACGCTCGAGCATCTTCGCGAAGGCCTCGCATCGCGCGCGAGCGGTGGCGGCGGCGCGGACGCGGCGCTTGCGGCAACGATCTTCCACGACGGACACTTCACGATCGCGCAGGCGAAGCAGTATCTGGACGAGCACGGCATCGCGGTCCGCCGCGAGGATGTGTAGAGCATGGTGGCGGGCATGGGTGCGGACGGAATCGATCTGGCGGGATTCGCGGAGGCAACGGGCCGGCGCGGTGTCGTCATCGCTTCCGAGAGTGCGCTGTTCATCGCGCTGCAGCTCGCCGAGGCACTGCGCGAGTCGCCGCGATCGGTTCCACTGAATGCCATCCGCCTCACCGCCGACGGCGCGGTCGAGTCGCCTCCGCAGCGCGGCAAGATCGACGAAGCGGGTGCGGTCGCGACGGTCGCGGATGTGTGCGAACTGCTCTTGAAGTCACCGCCGGCAGCGGTGCGCGGACTCGTCGATCGCGTTCGCATGGGAGACATCGCGCGCGTCGACGTGCTGTGTGCCGAACTCGAGGCGCTCCTCGTGCCGCTCAATCGCGCGGCTGCGCGACGCGTGCTCGGACGGTTCGTGCGAGATCACCAGCGCGGCGCCGCGAACGAACAAGTCGCGGGCGCGCCGAGCACCGCACCGTCGAAGCCGGCCGAAGCGGCGAAGCCGGC
Source organism: uncultured Myxococcales bacterium (assembly GCA_966212315.1). Lineage (GTDB taxonomy): Bacteria > Myxococcota_A > Polyangia > Polyangiales > CBIHQZ01. The sequence goes on along the minus strand of CBIHQZ010001647.1, from coordinate 666 downwards.
CGTGCGAACGCCGCAGCCTCCGGCGAAATCCACGCCTGCCGCGAATACGGCAAGTGACGCGAGCCGTGCGACCGAACCGAGCGCGACCGATACCTCACCCGATCGCGAGCCACCGCGCGTCGATCCGCTCCCCGGTGCGGCACGCCCCGGACAGAGCGCGGTCGACACCGAGCCGGACGCAGGTGCAGGGCTGACCGCGATGCTCGCCCATCCGATCTCGTCGCCCGCGGGCGAGGAGCGGATGAGCAATCCGAGTCTGTTGAACCCGCACATTCCGCCGCCCCCGCGGCTCGGTACGTTCGAAGACCTCTCGCGTTCGAGCGACCGCGAGCCCGAGCCCTACTCGCGCGACAGCGATGCGGTGGCTTCGACCGACGGCGATGAGCGCGACGAAGGTGACGATGGCACGTCGCGCCGTCCGCGCGATGGCGGCTCGGCGGGGGACACGGTCATCGAGGGGACGATTCGGGAGGGGAGTTCGCGGAAGATCGCGCCGCGTCGCAACGGCGCATCGGTGGTGCTCGCGATCGCGATCGGCTCGCTCGCGGTCGCCCTCGCCGTGCTCGCGTTCGCGCTCTTCAAGCGCTGAGCGAACGCGGCCGCGCGAAGGTCGTCGTCACGTCATGGCGGCAGGCAGATGGTGCCGGAGCCGTATTCGCCGCAGAT
>CBIHQZ010001646.1:0-1625 GCA_966212315.1 uncultured Myxococcales bacterium | reverse complement strand
CGCGGTGTTCTCCATGCGTTCGAGATGGAGTCGGCACCACATGTTCGGCGCGCGTGGCGGATGCGTGAACACCAGCGCGAGCAGCCCGCCGATGATGGGCGCTTGCAGGAGCATGATGGCGAGACCGGCGCGGTCGCGTTGCTTCACGATCGCGTATCGCTCGAGGAGCAATCGGAACTGCCGCAGCCATGGCACCGAACGTCGCGGCGCCGGTCGATTGCCACCCGGTGTGCCCGGTTGTCGCGAACCCGAGTACATCTTCCGGTAGGTCGCGTTGTCGTTGCGGAAGAACTCTGCGCGCCATGCCTTCGACGCCGCGAGCCGCGCGCTCGGACGATCGGGGAATTGTTTCGTCCCGATGAACTCGTCCTCGCGTTGCCGCAGCAGATCGAACATGTCGCGCGGGTTGTCGATCTTCGCGCCGCGCGTCGCCACGTAGCGACCGAAGAAGTCGTAGCTCTCGCGACCGCTCGGGCCGAAGTACACCGGCACCCCGCCGTACCCCATGATCAACGCGAGATTGAACTTCTCGTATTCCTCGCGCGCGGGCTGATGGATCGTGACGATGATCGTCTTGCCGGTCTTCTTCGCGAGCCCCGCGAGCAGATCGATCAGCGCGACGGTGTCGTCGGCGGCGAGCCCCGAAGTGGGTTCGTCGAGAAACATGATCGCGGGATCGGTGACCAGTTCGAGCGCGATGTTCACGCGCTTGCGCTGCCCGCCCGAGAGCACCTTGCGTTCGGGGCGGCCGATCTCGAGATGCTTCACCTGCTCGAGACCGAGATCGCGCACCGTCTGTTCGACGCGCCGATCGATTTCTTCTTCCGAGTAGTCCGACGGAAGGCGGAACTGCGCGCTGTACTTGATCGCTTCCCACACCGTCAGTTCGGGATGAACGATGTCGTCCTGCGGCACGTAGCCGATGCTTCCGCGCAGCGCGTCGTAGACGGCGTAGAGGTTCTCACCGTTCACGCGCACCTCGCCACCCGAGGGGCGGAGATACCCGTTGAGCACGGTGAGCAGCGTGGTCTTGCCTGCGCCCGACGGGCCCATCAGCGCGATCAGATCGCCGGGCCGCGCTTTGAACGTGATGTGATCGAGCAGAACCTTCTGCCGCCCGCGATGCTCGCGATCGGGCACCTGCACCAGCAGATCGAGCGCTTCGATTTCGACGAGATTTCCCGTCCATTCCGAACGCTCGTGATCGACGTATGCGCGAATCGCATCGCCTTCGACATCGACCACCAAGGGATACGGCCCGACGAAGATCCGATCGCCGGGCATGATGCGCACGGCCTGGTTCGGCGGGATGCGTTGCCCGCCGACGTACGTGCCGTTCGTGCTGCCGAGATCCGTGATGAGCAGCGAACCATCGGTCCCGCGCATCACCGACGCGTGACGACCCGAGAGCTGCGCGTACGGCATCACGATGTCGCAGGTGGGAAGGCGCCCGATGATCGCCTGGCGGATGCCGGCGTCTTCGAGATTGATGCTCCCGAAGAACGTGCGCTGTTGCGGTCGCGGTGGCGTCGCGATGTTCTGTCCGCCCGCGATGGCCGCAGCGGGCGTCGCGGCGGGCGCGGTGGCGATCGGCGCGATAGGCCCCGCGGGCGGCGGCGTCACGG
>CBIHQZ010001645.1:0-1627 GCA_966212315.1 uncultured Myxococcales bacterium | reverse complement strand
GTGCGCAGATCCATCGTCGACACGGTGGTCGCAGGGCTGAGCGCGTTGATCGTCGCCTCGTCGATGCCGCCGTATCCGACCGAACGCGACTCGAGCGGCAAGTCGCTCCCGGTGGACTCTGCGATGTGCGCGACATAGAGACGCGACGCGTCGGGCGAGAGAACGAGCGAACGCGCGAGTGCGGTCACCGTGCGGCCGCGTGACGCCGGTTGCGGTTCTTGCTGCGTGGCGTTGTCAGGGACTGTCAGAGCCGCGCGATCGAGCGCCTGTCGCTCCGGGGCCGCGGGCAAACGCACGACCGCCACACGCTGCGTGGTCGGATCGATCGCGCTGATCACGCCGCCGACCACGTGCGCGACGAACACGGCGCCCGATGGAGTGACCGCAATACCGCGTGGCTCGCGCGGCACTTCGAACTCGTGTTGCACTGCAAACGTCCGCGCATCGAGCGCCGACAATTTCGCGGCGGCCGCGGACGACACGAACACGGTGCGCTCATCGGGCGAGGCCGTGATCGCGACGGGCTCGGCGGGTAGCGCGTGACGCGATGCGAGGACGAGCGCACCGGCTTCGCTGGCACGGCACTCGATGAGTTCGCTGTGAGCGCGGTCGACCACGAGGACCCGGCCGTCGGCGAGCGCGAGCGCTGCGACGGGGTGCCCGCCGAGCGTCGATGTGACGTGATGCGCGGTGGCGGTCGCGTCGATCGCGACGATGGCGCCGTTGTCTTCGTCGATCGCGTAGATCAAACGCTGATCGACACTCGCGACGATCGAGCCGCCCTGTCGACCAGCGTGGCCATGTGCGGTGCTCACACTGAAGCCGAGAGAGTTTCCCGCGCCGGGCGTCAGATCCGCGGCCGTCACGGTGGGTCGCTGCACCGCGCGGCGATGGCCGGGCGGCGCAGCGCGAGGGGAGGTCTGCGCTTCACGGGGGTAGCCGGCAGCGAGTCCGAGCAACGCGAGTGTGGCGGCGCGAGATGCGCGATGTCTCACGGAAGTTTCTCCTCGATGCGGCGGATCGAATCGCACGGCGCCGCGGTACGACGACGCGCGAGCGGAAAAGTTCCCGAGCGATGAATGTCCGTCCGCACCCGATCCTTGGCGCAATTCGTCGGCGATCAGAAAACGGTGCGGATCGCGGTGGCGACGTGGTCGGCCCATGCGTCGACGGCGTCGAGTTGGCGCGAGCACTGTTCGAGATGAACGAAGCGATCGCTCGGGGCCGTAGTCAGCGTGTGGCAAGCGTCGGCCGATCCGTTGCTCGCGAGACCTTGTGTCGAAGTCGTCCCGCACAACGGCGTGGTCGCGAACGTTGTTCCCGCGGCGTTGCAGCTGCGAATGCGAATCGATTGCGACGCGCTGGTCATGCTCGCGTCATCGACGCAGCCGGGGAGTCCCGTCGTCGCGGCGGCGAGCGCATCTGCGAAACGATCGGCCCCCGTTCCGGTGGAACTGGTGCGCGTGCCGTCGGATACGAGCGCGTCGCCGTTGGTGCCGGGGCTGAGGTTGGTGTGGAACTGAATCGCGACGGTTCGCGCTGCATCGACTGCGACGCCCAGATGAAACGCGTGAAACGCGGAAGTCACCGAGTGCGCGACGTCGCTTTCGACGGCGCCATCGGGTGA
>CBIHQZ010001644.1:0-1629 GCA_966212315.1 uncultured Myxococcales bacterium | reverse complement strand
GTGAGCGCGTCGCGGCCGTCTGCATCGGCCGCTGGCGCAGCGTCTTAGTCTTTGGAGATGCCGAGTGCCCGCGCGCCATCGAGCACCTCGGCGGGATCGAGCCGCGCGGCGCGCGCGGACCCCGCGACGAGTTCGTCGATGGTCGCCACGATCGTGAACGGCTTTCGCATCAGCATCCCCGGGATCTCCAACGCGCTGCGCATCAGCTGTCGCGCCGTTCCCTCGCCGCGGAGCGCGATGAAGTACGACTCGCACAAGTGATCGACGAGCGGTGTGAGGCGCACGATTTCGCGGCGTGTCGCGGCATCCGGGATTGCCAGATCGGCTGGAATCAGCGCGCCGAAGACGAGCGGCTGCCCCCCTTCGCGTCGCGCGGCGAACATCGCGTCCGTCACGAGGCGGATGTGCTCCGTCGTCCCGGCTCCGTACCAGCGCACGAAGAAGATGCGTCCGACGACCCCCACCCTCGGTTCCATGCTGCTCATCCTCGCACCGAATGCTGCGGTGATCGCGACCCTGAACCGCCGCGCCCCGCTCGACAACATATCGAATCGGGCTCGCTGTCCGGATTGATGCGCGGGCCGACGTTCGTCAGCGACATGGAACCAGCGTCGGAGCCGCGGCGCTCGGACTCGGCGACGCGCTCGCACCCTGCGCATTCGCACCGAACCACGGCGCTCGCGTCGGCACGGACGCGGCGCGGCACAAGCGCTCGATACTCGCGACGCCCGGCGACTGCTCCATGGCGATCGAGGTGATCGACGGGAGCGTTCCTGCGGCGCTGACGCCTAGCGAGCCCCAGAAGAACGGCTCCTGCGCGGGTGTCGGTGTTCCGCCCGTTCCGACGATCGCGAGTGGAAAGATCAGCCCCGCGATCATCATCGCGCCGCCGACGACCGCGAAAACTTCCGCGACTCGCTCCCGCACCCGTGACGGCGACTGCAGTCGAATGCGCACGTCGGACGTGGGGATCGAGATCGCGATCGGCCGCGATGGAACGTCGGCTCCCGTTGCGCGCGCAGCAACCGCGCCCGGCGCGACGCGGAGCGTGCACGGTGTCGTACACCCGGCACGACGCAAGCGCCCCGCCGATGCATCGCGCAATGCATCGTTCGCGACGACGGGATCGGCCCACGTGAAGTCGACGCGCTGTGATGCGCCCACCGACTCGAGTTGAACGACGACGGTGCCGGGGAAAGGCACCGCGGCGTCGCGTTCGGTGCGTCGCATGGGAAACGAAGGGCCCCACGCGGTCACGATGTCGTACCAGCTCACGTGACGAATCGATCCGCTGGGCAATCGGATGGCGATGTCGCGACGGTCGGGTGTGATCGCATCGACGCGACCGCAGATCGTCTCGCGCGTGTTCGGCATCACGCAGTCGAGCGGCGCGGACAGGTCGACCGCGCGGGCGCTCGCGCCGAAGAGAACGATCGCGGTCGCCACCGACGTGGCTACGCGAGTCGCCAGGCAGGGCGAAGAAGTTCGTTTCGTTGCGTGCGTGCTCATCGATGGCGGACACGCGGTGCAACGCGCGGGCCGTGTGATCGTTCGAACGCGAGCGCGCGATTGCGGGAGGTGTTCGCGAGAGCGTTGTGCGCCGGGCCGACCAGTGTGCGGAGGTCGGCT
>CBIHQZ010001643.1:0-1630 GCA_966212315.1 uncultured Myxococcales bacterium | reverse complement strand
TTCGGGCGCGGGGTGTGCTCGACACGAGTCAGTTCTTTCCGTCGGGATTGAGCGACGCCGACACGCTGCGCGTGCGCGTCGAGCGCGGCGGAATCAGCGTGCAGGAGCGCGGCAAGCGCGGCGTGCGCGCGACGCGCGTGTTCGATGGCGCGAACGTGATCGGACGCGGCACGCATCCCGCGATCGACGAGAACGGTTTCGTGCGCGTGCGACTCCAAGGCGTCGACGCGCCCGAGCTGCACTACATGCCGAGCGCGGACGACGTGCACGGGATCAGTCGCAACTTCCGCCAGCCGTATGGCGAAAGCGCGGCGCGCGCACTCGGAGCGCGGTTGCGGCGCATCGGCAAGGGACCGATCGCGTGCGTGATCGAGTCGCGCGTCGGATCGCCCGGTGATCTGTTCGACACGTACGGTCGCTGCGTCGCGGACGTATTCGTGAGCCCGCGCGCGAAGCCGGTGCACATCAACGACTGGCTGCTGCGATCGGGATGGGTGATCCCGTCGCTCTACAACTCACTCGAGCCTGACGAACTCGCGCGGATCGTCGCGAGCGCGGCCCGTGCGCGCAAGGCGGGCTCGGGGATGTGGCGCCACTACACCGCGCACATCGAGCGCTTCGCGTGGTCGTCGGTGTTCCGTCCTGCGACGGATGCGAGCGACGGCGGCAAGGTGATGCATCCGAAGTTCTTCCGTCGACTGGCGGCGTGGTCGTTCCAGCGACGGGCGAAGTTGTTCACCGAGTCGTTCGCGCACTACCTCGCGTCGCCGAGCGTGCGGGAGTACCTGCATCGCACCGACGAGTTCCTGTCGAACGGTGCGACTGCGGCGCCGGTGCACTCGCTGGCGTCGATCGTGGAGCGCGGAGCGCTCACGCTCGGTCCCGCGGAGATGGTGTTCCGCGAGGCGCCCGCGCATCTCGAGGACGCGCGCGGCCGCGAGGTCACGTCGTGGTGAACGTCACGTTCCTCGCGTTCGACGCGTGGGATGTCGCGCGTGCGTGCGGCGAGAAGCGTGATCCGTTGCGTGCAGCGATCGATGCCGTGCGTGACGAGTGGACAGCGTTCTTCTCCGTTCGCCCTGAGCAAGCTGTTCGAGGCACGAGAACAGCGGTGTCGAAGGGCCGCAGCGCGTGCGCCGGCGTCTACCGCGCGGCCGACCCCATCGCGCTCGCCTGGCACGCGTCCACCGACGTCGTCGCATTGCTCCGCACCCTCGCGTGGCTGGATCGTCTCGACGACGACTTCCTCGATGCGTGCCTACTCGCGAGCCTGCCGACCTGGCTCTTCGCGCGCGTGCGAACGCAGATCCACTTCGCGCACGTGAGCCCGCGCTGGTGCGCGGTCGTGCGCCGACTCACCGACGCGCCGACCTTCGATGACGTCATTCATCGCATCGCGCGCGAACGCCCGTGCCGCTGACACACAGAAGGAAGACATCATGAGCGAACGACCCTTCAACCTCGGTGGCTGCCGTTCACTCGACGGATCCGGCACCACACTCAACATCGAGATTCCTCCGCACCACTTCACAACCCATGCCTGCGTGGTCGGCATGACGGGGTCCGGGAAAACTGGCCTGCTGACGGTGCTCGTCGAAGAAGCGGTTCGCTCTCGCGTGCCGGTGTTGAT
>CBIHQZ010001642.1:0-1633 GCA_966212315.1 uncultured Myxococcales bacterium | reverse complement strand
CGTTCTGGTCGCGATAACGGCAAATCGCCATCCCCCCGTCGAGCGTCCCGGCGGCGCAGTACGCATCGCGCGGACAATCGAGATCGCGCGCGCACGGCGCACCGATCGCGGCCCGCGCCGGCCCGCAGAGACCACCCGCGCACACGCCACTCGCGCATTCGAGCGCGGCCGCGCAGTCGGCGCCCTCGGGTAGATCGCCCGCGACGAGCGCGCACGACGGACTCGCCTCGCGCGGTGTCGCGAGGCCGTAGTACGGATCGGGCCCGTTGCAGAGCGCGAGCGTCGGTTGAACGCCGATCGCGGCGGCGCACTCGCCTGCGCGTGCTGCATCGAAACGAGTGTTTCCCGCGAGCGCCGCGGTGCAGGCCGCGATGCGGTCCGAGATCGGCTCGGCGCAATCCCATCGCACCGGCCACGCCACCGGTTCGGGCGGTAGGAGATCGCGCTCGAACGGCGTGCAGCAACGTCCGCGATAGCCGCACGCAGCCTCGTCGAGGGAATGCATCACGCGGTCGCAGAAGTCCGCGGGGCTCGCGCTCAGGGTGACGTCTGCGCGATCGACCGATGCGTCGCGATCACTCGGTGTCGAGCATCCGACCAGGATCCACGCGACGAGTGTGAGAGTGGCTCGCATCGCGTGGTCCGTGGGGCGTCAGTTCGACGCTGTTCCGTCGGGATGAACAACGAACGACTGCATCGCCATCGGCGGCGAGCCGGCTTCGTATTGCGTTATCAGGATGTCCCCGTCGGGGCGCTGCACGATGCGCGCGAAGCCGTACACGTCGCTGGTGCCGTTGAGTGGCGCGCCGGCGTTGCCGGTGATCAAACCGTTCGTGTCGATGCGGCGGCTCGTGTGCGTGTGCCCGAAGAAACGCATCGTGACGCCGCCGGGGCGAGAAGCAGCTGCGCTCTCGATGGTCGCGACGGCAGTGGGAACTCCCGGCGACGTCGGCGGTTCGTGGGTCACGACGAAGGTGTAGCGCGCTTGCACCGCGAACATGCGGGTGAGCCACGCGTCCTGACTGCTGGTCCAGGCGTTCGGCGCGGTCACGATGAAGTGCGCGTCGCCTTGCGAGGTGTGCACGGTGAAGTCGTAGTAGAGGGCGGGCTGATCGCCCACGAGGCGATGCCGGAAGCCGACGACGTTCGGCGTCTCGCTGCCGTTGGCGCAGTTCGAAAGCGTCCCGCCGGTGCACTCGTGATTGCCGAGCGCGTGGAAGATGTGACCGTGATAGTGCGACTCGGCGTCCAGCAGGATGTCGTACTGCGCGTTCACGATGTCTTCACGCATGGTGCTCGCGAAGATGTAGTCGCCGGTCGCGACCGCGAACTGCGGCGATAGCGACACGATGCTGTCGATCACGCTCGTGAAGACCGCGCGCGGGTAGTTCGCTGTCTCGTCCTGGTTCGGCGGACGCACGTCGCCGAAGACCGCGAAGTCGAGCAAGTCGACCGTGCCGCCGGTTGCCGTCACCGCCGGTCCCGCATCGACTTCGGCATCGGGCTCGGCATCGGTCGCATCGTCCACCACGGTGTCTTCACCGTTCACGACGTCGGGCTGCGTGCTGCCGGTGCATCCCGCGAGCGTCGCGAGCACGAACGAAACTGCGAACGGTCGTGTCGACGCACGACG
>CBIHQZ010001641.1:0-1635 GCA_966212315.1 uncultured Myxococcales bacterium | reverse complement strand
CCGATTGGTGCACTCCGTACGACCTCTCCGGCGAGCGCGAGATCGTCCTCGTAATTCACGTTCACCCAGGGGAGTCCCTTCGTCTCGAGCGCGCGCAAGGCGTGGCCACTCTCGCGAAGGAACGAGTCGACGACCGGCTCCCAGTTGTAGTTCGGGCCGTGCGTATCGAAGAACCGCGACATGAACGCGAACAGATCGCGCACGAGCGCCGCCGACCATTTGTTGATCCCGACAACCTCGCCGATGACGTCGCGCGGAGACTGACTCACCTTCTCGATGCGCTTGATCCCGTCGGCCGTGCCGCACACCACGACTTCGTCGTTCGTGCGGCGAACGAACCGATCGTCGGCGGCGATGATGTCCTCGAACTCGCAGCGCAGAACGGCGGTGAGAATCTCCGGGTCGTACACGATGTCCGCGTGCAGCACGATCACCGGGCGGTCTTCGCGAAGCAACAGGTCGCGCGCTTGAAACAAGCTCCACGCGTGGCCCGTGGTCTCGAAGTCCGGCGAGTCCACATAGCGAAGTGACACTCGTCCGCGCGACGCGCCGATCTCGCGATGAAACGCTTCCTTTCGATAGCCGACGATCGCCGTCACTCGCTCGAGCCCGTTGGCCTCGAGGATCGAAAGCGTGCGGTCGATGATCCGTTGCCCTCCGACGGTGAGAAATGACTTCGGAACTTCACGCGTGAGATGCGCGAGCCGCCGCGAACATCCTGCGGCCAGGAGTACGACTTCGTAATCGGCGTTGTGCTTCATCGGGAATCTCGTTCGGTTCGATCGTCCACCCAGATCCGGTTCATCTCGCGGCGGGGGCGATCGTCATCGTGGTCTCGAAATGCAGAACGGCCGTGGAAGATCCGGTGATTCTCGAGCACGAGGACATCGCCCGCGCCGAGCGCGAATTCCACGGCGAACCGCGCTTCGTCCGCGAGCAACCGATCGAGTGCGTCGAGCGCCTCACCCTCGCGGGTCCCGTCGAGCGGCTTCCCGACGAGTCGCTGCCCCGAGCGAACGTAGTCACCGAGATAGCGAACGCGTAACTCCCGCATCGCGGGGTCCCACGAGAACACCGGCGCGTGAACGGTCCGCGACGTGGGCTTGCGATGGAAATGAAACGGCTGATAGAGCAGTTCGAGAAGCTCGGGCGCTTCGGCGAGCAGCGCATTATGAATCGCGTGGGCGCTCACGAGTTTGCTCGCGCCTCCTTCGGCCGCGGGACGAATGCACTGCAGTCCGACAAAGCGCGGCGGCGCTTCGAACTGAGGCGCATCGGTGTGCAGCTCGCCGCCTTCGTTCGACTTGTGATACCGCCCGCCGGCCGCCATTCGCTGCCCTTCGTCGCGAACGATGACGAAGCGAGAGCCCTCGTCGTTCTGTTGAATCGGCTCACCGAGCATCGAGAGCATCAACCAGAACACGTTCGTCCGTTCGAGGTCCGACAACGCACCGAACGACGCGCCGCGGATCAAGAGCGCGCCGTATCTCTCGAGCGTGTTTTTGCGCAGTGCATCGACGGCGCGTGCGAGCGACGGAAACCGCTGCAGATCGGGTCGATGCGCCGCAAGACTCGCCGGATTGCAATGAAGCAAGCTTCGGTGCTCGCGCAATTCGACGACCCGCGCCGCCGCTT
>CBIHQZ010001640.1:0-1636 GCA_966212315.1 uncultured Myxococcales bacterium | reverse complement strand
AGGGCGAATGCGATGGGCTGCGCGGTGGCGGAATGGATTCGCGGTGCAGCAACGGATCGGTGCAGCGACGGATCGCGGTGCAGCAACGGATCGCGGTGCAGCGACGGATCGCGGTGCAGCGGAGAACGCCCGTCAGTCCCCTCTCCCGAAGTCGCGCCCGTGTAGATGCTCGAAGCAGTCGCGACCCGAGGGAGAGGGGAACGCGCGCTTCCCGAACCCATGGCGAGGGGTGAGGTCCGCCAAACGCCTATGCCCGGACGACGGCGCGCAGTGCGCTCGAGCGTCGCCGCACCAGACCCGTGAGCGGCACGAACGGAACGCCCACCGGACATACCCCGGTGAGTTCGTTCAGCCACGCATCCGTCGCGGTGTCGCGGATCTCCGCGCAGTCGTGATGCGCAGAGTGCCGCGACACGCCGAGCACGAACGCCATCGGGCCGCGCGGATCGAGTGCGTCGAATCGATTCGCGAGCACCGCATGCACGTCGCACTTGCCGCAGGCGTAACAGCGCGAGGCGCCTTCGAGCGCGGTGCGATCGTCGGGCTCGAACGAGAGAATTCCGTCCGGCGCGTACTGCGCGACGAAGCGCGGGAGCTGCGGTTTGCGATCGATCAATTTGCGCGCGAGCACACGCACGAATGCCACCCCGAGGCGCACGATGCTGTGACCTGAGACGAGCGGCATTGGCGCGGTTGTAGGCGGTTTGCGCGGACTTGTCAGTCGCCCGCTGTCGTCCGCGTGTCGCCCGCGCCGTTGACAGTCGCACCGCGAAGTCGTGCGATCACCCGGCGCGCTGCATCGACGGTGACATCGCGTGCTTCCGCGATCTCGGCGGCGACGGCGTCGATCTCGTCGTGACGAGCGCCCGCGGCCCCGGCTACGGACCGCGCGTGCAAAGACATGTGCCCACGCTGAATCCCCTCGGTGGCGAGGGCTCGCAGCGCCGCAAGGTTGGATGCGAGTCCGACCGACGCCGCGACCATCGCGAGTTCCTGCGCGCCGGTGACGCCGAGGATCTTGAGTGCGAGGCGCGCACCCGGATGAATGCGCAACGTGCCGCCCACCGTACCGAGCGCGAGCGGCAGCGTGATGTTCCCCTCGAGCGAACCGTCGTCGGCGCGGCGCCAGATCGAGAGCGGCGCATAGCGACCTTCGCGCGCCGCGAACGCGTGCACGCCGGCTTCGACCGCGCGCCAGTCGTTTCCGGTCGCCATCACCACCGCGTCGACGCCGTTCATCACGCCTTTGTTGTGCGTGGCCGCGCGGTACGGATCGCGTTCCGCGAACTTCGACGCGAGCACGATTCCGTCACGCACCTGCTCGCCGGTCATGCCTTCGGCCGCGAGTGCGCGCGTCGGGACGCGGCACTTCACCCGCACGCATCGCTGGTCACACAGGTTCGACAAGATGCGCAGACCGACGGTTCCACCGGCAAGTTCCGCGATGCGCGGCGCGAGCGCTTCGGCAATCGTGTTCACCAGATTCGCGCCCATCGCATCGCGCACATCGACGACGACATGCACGACGAGCAGCCCATCACCGAGATCGCGCACTTCGATCCGCCGCGCGCCTCCGCCGCGCGCGACCAGGCCGATCACCGAGGCATTCGCGCTGACCAGCAGTTCGTGTGCGACC
>CBIHQZ010001639.1:0-1640 GCA_966212315.1 uncultured Myxococcales bacterium | reverse complement strand
GATGCGCATCACGCAGGACGTGCGCGACATCGCCGCGGCCGAAGGCGTGAGCGAGCAGGAGGCTGTCGCGAAGGGGCTCGCGGCGAAGGCCGAGGAGTTCCGCGCGAAGGGTGGGGAGATCTATCAGCGCGCCGGGACGCAGGGTGAACCCGCGGAGTGAGCGGGAAGGCGCCGTCCACGTCACCGTCGTCGTGAACATTGACGGCGACGTGGACCGGGTCGCTACCGGTCGCGCAGACCGCTCCCGCGCTGCCGCGCGCCCCTCCCCGAACGACACCACCGCGAAGCGCGCGAGACGCAGGCGTCGTCCGAAGAGGGGCTCGGCGGGGTGTGGGCCTTGCGTGTGGTGAGGAGTCGCGCGCTGGCGACGCGAGTGCGCGAACGTCGTGAGTCGACGCGATCGATGCTCAGCGTCGGTTCAACAACTCGTCGACCGATGCGACCGATACCGCACGCTCGAGCCATCCATCGAGTGCTGCGACGTCCGTACACGATTCGATGTGCGCCCGCTGGGACTCAGAGACCGGAAGCCCCCGCGCGCCGAGCACCCGCAGCAGGGCGCGCTTCTCGCCCCGCGCTTCTCCGATCGCCTCCAACTCCAATCGCAGCGCTCGAAACGCCGGGCTCTCCGGAATCGCATTCGCGTTCATGATCCACTTCTCCCTCAGCCGCTCGATCATCGGCGCGTCGAGCACGTTCAAGATGCTTCGGACCAGTGCGGCACGCAATGGTTCGGACTCGCTCCGTTCGACGGTCGCGATCGCACGCTCGACCACGCGTCGCGCCTTCGGGCCGCTCCGGTCGTGCACCGCCCACGCTGCGAAGAACGCCAGCTCGGGACGCCCGGTCGCCAGCAACGTCTCCGCCTCGGCGCCCGTGAGCGAAACGACGATCGGTGCGAGCGCGAGCCGCGTCCCGCCGGCCCCTTCGAACTCGACCACTCGCTGCGACTGCGGCTGAGAATGTCGCGCGGATGATCCCGGGCACGCGCGAAGCATCACGACACCCTCGGGAGGGTGTGCGACCGATGCGCTGATCTACTTTCGACCCTCGCGAGGTTTCCAACGCGATGCGCGCATCGTTTCCCCACCCTCTCGAGGCTTCCAAGCCGATGTGCGCATCGCGTTTCGACCCTCGGGAGGCTTCCAAGTCGATGCGCGCATCGCGTCGCCACCCTCGGGAGGCTTCCAAGTCGATGCGCGTATCGATTCACCACCCTCGGGAGGGTGTCCGACCGATGCGCGGATCGTCGGGACACCCTCGGGAGGGTGGGCATGTCACGCGGTCGGTGGGGCAGGAGGCGCGGGCGCGTCGGCAGGCTTCGCGGGTGTCGACGCGGCATCGGTCCATACCGCGAGCGGACGAAGCAGCGCGTCTGCGATCTCCTGCGTCGCAGGCTTCGAACGCCGCACGGTGCCGATCACATGGGCGACGTACTCGCGGATCGCATCTTGCGCGGCGAGCATCCGCTCGAGCTGATTCGCTTCCGGGCCCGCGTCGGGCGTCGCTGTCGTGAGGTGCGCAACGCGACCTTCGCGCTCGTGCGCATCCGTCACGTTTGTCCAGAACACGCGTCCTCCGAGTGCGTCGAACTCCTTCGTCAGCCGCGCATCGGCGACCGCATGGATCTTGCGATCGCT
>CBIHQZ010001638.1:0-1641 GCA_966212315.1 uncultured Myxococcales bacterium | reverse complement strand
CACCCCGAATCCGGGTGTCTTCACGATCGAGTCGGGACGCGTCGCGTACTCGGCCGCGGGATCGTCAGCCGCCGCCAATCAGAACCAGATCGGTCCGCTCGGTGCGGTGTTGGGTGATCTCGCGTCTTTCCTGGGTGGATCGATCAGCGGTCTCGGCGCCCGCTACACGCTGAGCGTGAGCGCGTCGGATCATGGCGCAATCGTGCTCAGCGCCGTGCCGCGAGACGCCACGGTTGCGCGTGCGGTCTCGACGGTGCGGCTGCGTTTCGGGCCGGATCTGCGGGTGATCGAGCGAATCGACATCGAAGAACCGGGCGGCGATCGCTCGACGATCCGCGTTGTCGCACCGCGCATCAACGGACGGGCCGTGCCGCTGTCCGCACGCGCAAACACGCATTCCGCCAACGGCTGATTCGTCCTACGCTCCGCGCATGGAGGGGGACCCGCCGAACCAGGCGCTGGCATGGATCGACCACGCGCCGCTCCCCGCCGGTGTCATCCAGCAGGGCCGCTTCCGGTACGTCAACGATGCGCTCCTCACGCTCCTGAAGTACTCACGCGAGCAGATGGTGGGGATGGAGTTTCTCTTCCCTGTTGCCGCGGGTGATCGCGAACGCGTGAAGGAGCGACACGCACGTCGACTGCGCGGCGAACCGGTCGCCGACTCGTACGAGTTCGACGTGGTGTGCGGCGATGGAGAGCGCCGCACCGTCGAGATCTACGTCGCGCAGGCGGGGGCCGAAACCATCTTCCAACTCAACGATCGAACCGAGGCCAGCGCGCATCAGCGCAAGCTGCTCAGCCTCGCGCAACTCGGCGCCGCGGTGCAGGGCGAGAACACTCGCAAGGGCATCGAAGCGCGCATTCGCGACGGCATCGCGAGTCTCGGGCTCACGATGATGCAGTTCGATCGCGTCGGCGACGAACTCGAGATCACCGCCTGCCGCGCACCGGCGGAACTGTACGCGGCGTTCGAAGCAGCGATCGGACGGAGCGTCATCGGTCTTCGCCGGCCCTGGTCCGAAGGGACGCGCAGAGCCTGGGACGACGGGGTCGCATACGTCGACGACATTCCCGTCGGTGCGGCGGTGTTCTGGGGAAAGCCCGGGCAGGCCGCCCGCGAGATCGTCCACCGCGCGGGCCTTCTCCGCGGGGTGTTCCTTCGCATCGACGAAGGCGACGGTCGCGCGCACCTGTTGCTGCTGAACTCGGGTTGGCTCGAGCCGTCGGACCTTCCGACCCTCGCGCTCTTCGGCACGCAGATCTCCGGCGCGCTCCGGGCCGCGCGGATCATCGGCGATCTTTCCGAACGCAACGCCGATCTCACCGCGCTCAACCGCATCGCGACGATCGCGGGCACCGCGTCGGAAGTGCACGAACTCTTCTCGGCCGGGTCCGAAGTGCTGCAGTCGGTGATGAAGTGCGAGGCGATCGCGATCTATCTCTTGCAGCCGTCGCAGGGCGTCGCGGTGCTCGCGCATCAGCGCGGCGGGAGCGAGGAAGCGGGTGTTCGTTACGCGCGGGTGCCGTTGAAGGGCACGCGCATCGGCGACGTCGCGTCGAGCGGTCAGACGCGTGTGCTCCGGCCGGGCGATTACGACGATCCGAAACGGCGCTCGCTGATCGCGGCGATGAAGCAGG
>CBIHQZ010001637.1:0-1642 GCA_966212315.1 uncultured Myxococcales bacterium | reverse complement strand
CTCGAAGAGCATCACGCCGATCGCAGAGACGTCGGTGGGCGGGCCGACATCGAGCCCGCCTTTGCATTGCTCGGGAGACATGTACGCGGGCGTTCCCTGCACCGTTCCCGCGGCAGTCAGTCGATCGCTTCCGGGCGCGTCCGTCGCGAGCGCCAGGCCGAAGTCCAAGACTTTGAGTCGCGTGATCTGCTCGCCGAGATCGAGGAGCATCACGTTCTCGGGTTTGAGATCGCGATGAACGATGTTCTGCGCGTGCGCGAACTCGATGACCTGCAGGAGCAGATCGACGAGTTCGAGTGCGCGCGGAATAGCAATCGCCTGCCCCTCGGGTGCGACGTCGCGGAGGGGCCGGCCCTTCACCAGTTCCATGACCATGAAGAGTTCGCCGTCGAACTCACCATAGTCGTGCACGGAGACGATGCCCGGATGTCGCAGGCGCGCGAGCGTCACGGCCTCGCGGCGGAAGCGCGCGCGGAAGTCTCCTCGCGTGGTCCATTCGGCGAGAAGGAACTTGATCGCGACCGGTTCCGAGAGCGTGAGATGCGTGCCCACGTACACGCGACCGACACCGCCGACGCCGAGGAGCCGATCGATGCGATAGCGATCGGCGATGATCCGACCGAGGCGCGGGTCGTCGAGCGCTGCCCCGCAGAACGGGCACACGACCTCGTTGCCGAGGCCTTCGTTGCACGAGGGACAACGACGCGGCGCGACGGTGGCGCCAAGTGTATCGACGAGGCGTGTTCCATCGGCGGCAGTCGGTGCGCGGCGCGGTCCGCCGACGGTGCGAATGGCGCTGGGTGGTGCTTCGCTGGCGCTGCGAATCGCATCGGGCACAGCAGCGAACGGCGCGAGGGCGGTCGACAGGTCGCGCATCGACGGCCATCGCTGCTCGCGGTCTTTCGCGAGCGCACGCATCACCACGTCTTCGAGTGCGGGCGGTAGGTCGGAACGAAACGTGGTGAGACTCGGCGGCGCGACCGTGAGGATCTTCCCCATCAGCTCGGGAAAGCTTCCAGCCTCGAAGGGCACGCGGCCCGCGAGCATCTGGTAGAGCATCACGCCGGTCGAATAGACATCGGCGCGATGATCGATCCGGCTCGAGTCGATCACCTGCTCGGGCGGCATGTAGTACGGCGTGCCCATCGACGCGCCGGCGCGGGTCATCCGAAGTTCATCGGTCGTGAACTTCGAGATCCCGAAGTCGAGGATCTTCACCCAGTCGTCGTCGTTGCCCTGACGGATCAGGAAGACGTTCTCGGGCTTCATGTCACGGTGGACGATGCCGTGTTCGTGCGCGGTGGCGAGCGCGTCGCAGACTTGCTGCACGATGTGAACGGCGCGTGCGATCGGCAGCGGTCCGAGCGTCTTGATCCGGTGATCGAGATCGTGGCCCTCGAGAAACTCGAGCACGAGAAACGGCTCGCCCGTCGGAGCCTCGCCGACGTCAGCGGCGTCGATGATGTGAGGATGGCGAAGCGTCGCTGCCGCGCGCGCTTCGTTGAGAAAGCGCTTGAGGGTCTCCTGGTGCGCGGCGAAGTTCGCGTGGAGGATCTTGATCGCCACGCGCTTGCCGATGAGCGTGTGACGGCCTTCGTACACGCCTCCCATGCCGCCGCTGCCGAGGCGACGAACGACCTCG
>CBIHQZ010001636.1:0-1643 GCA_966212315.1 uncultured Myxococcales bacterium | reverse complement strand
TCACCAGGGCCGGCGACGCGGACATCACGGGCGTGCGCATCGAGCGCGGCGAGGCGGTGCTCACGCGCCGTGTGTCGTCGCGCGAATGCAACGAGCGCTGGCGACTCGTCGGCGAGGAATTCCGGCGCGTCGCGGACGCCGGTTGTTGAGCGCGCGGACGACTACCGAACGACGAACTCGACCGGCCACACATGAAACTCGTGCGCCGAACGAAGCGAGTACACCTTGACGCCCCCGCGCGCTCCCGACACTGCATCGCGCGGGACCTCGAGGTGAACCATGGCCGTTCGCCCATTGTTGGCGCGCCGCGGATCCACCGACGCGTTGTTGATGACCGCTCCCACCTCGTGCACTTCGAGATCCCAGTCCGGCACCGCGGCGGTGGACCATCCGGTCAACGGGATTTCGAGATTTTCGCCCGGGGACACTCTGCGGACTTCGGGGCTCGACGACATGTTGAAATACGGTCGATCCGCGAGCGCGGGCACGCACGGATCTCGATCGCCGCGCATCGCGGCTTCGTTCGACCACACCCGGCTCGCGAGATGCCGTCCCTCTCGCCACGGGAACTCGCGACAGAGATCGGCGACTTCGGTACCCACGAGCGTCCATGACGAATCGAAACTCTCGGGGAAGAACAGCGCTGGCATTGTCAGTGGAACGGCGTCGGTCGCTGCCTCGATGAGTTCGTGAGATGCGGAGATCTGCCTGTCCTCCGCGGGGCTGATGCTGAGGTCGCCGGTCGGGCACGTCGCGAGGGCGGCGCACACGATCGGCTCGCCATCGAGCGTGAACGAGCTGTGGTAGGCGGAAAACGCGCAACTCGAGCTTTCGTGTCCCGTGTAGTGCAGCGTGATGTCGCTGTTCCCGCACGATCTGGCGGTGAACGGTGCTCCGGCGCGTCGCTCGTGCGCGACAGGTGTCTCCGGCAAGAAACAGCGGACTCGGTCGCAGCGTTCCGGCGCGCATCGCGCGCGCAGGGTGAGGTGCAGAGAGGTCTCGCCGTCGCTACTTCGCTTCGTCTGGCGCGATGTCGTTGCGATCGCTCGCGATGCGGTCTCCGAGCGCGGCCATCACATCGAGGCCGGCCTCTGCTTCGGCGACGACGAGGCCGCGAAGCTGTTTCTTCAGTGCCTTGGAGAGCGCCCGTTCGTTCATGGCAGTGCAGAGGATGCCACCAGCCGCGATGAGCGCGGTCGCGCGAGACGGCGTGACCGCGCTCTGTGCGCGTGACGTCGAGTGACGCCCCGCTACCGCGCGTTCTCGTACCAGGGCACGCCGCTGCTCGTCGAAGTGCTCTGCGGCGTTGCGGGCGGCGCGTAGCTCGGGCCGCCGCCGGTGCTCTGTGGAGCGCCGCTCGAGTACGTCCTCGTCTGCACCGGGATCGTGTTGCCGCCGTAGGGCGCGGGTGCGTTGTATTCGGTCGGATAGAGGTTCTCCTGGCCGCTCGGTCCACCGCCGACATAGTTCGGGTTGCGGTTGTGATGGCTGCACGCCACCGCGACGAACGCCATTGCACCTGCGATCAGTCCGACTGCGATTCGATTCATTGCGAGCCTCGTCGATCGTCGACCGTGTTCAATCGTTCGCATCGCCGCGCGGGCCGCGCGGGGTTGCGTGCGCTCTGCCGCGGGTCGTCGCGA
>CBIHQZ010001635.1:0-1644 GCA_966212315.1 uncultured Myxococcales bacterium | reverse complement strand
CGCGGGCGCTCTCGGCGCGGGTGCTGCCGATTTCGCGGCCGGCGCAGGCTCTTCGCTCGCTTCCTTCGCGGGCTTCTCGCCTTCGCCCTTCTTCGCGGGGGCTTCTTCCTTCGCCGCCTTTGGCTCGCTCGGAGGCTTGGTGCTCGGCGCCGCGGCCGCGCCACTTCCGCCCACTTGCGACAGCAACGCGCTGATGTCTTCGCCGGGCGCGCCGAAGATGGCAACCGGCTGACCGAGCTTCGCCGTCGCGCCTTCGGGAATCAGCCGCTTCAACAGCGTTCCGCGATCGAACGCGCGAAACTCCATCGTCGCCTTGTCGGTCTCGACCTCGGCGAGCAGTTCGTCGATGTCGACCGAGTCACCTTCGTTCTTCGCCCAACGAACGAGGGTCCCCTCCTCCATCGTCGGACTCAGTTTCGGCAGGTCGATGATCTTGGCCACGAGACAGTCCTCCGCAACACGATGCGCGTACGCGCGATCGCTCAGTACTTCATCACCGCCTGCACCGCCGCCACGACGCTCTTCGCGTCGGGAATGGTGAGGTCTTCGAGCTTCTTGTTGTACGGCATCGAGGCATCGCGGCCGGTCACGCGCAGCACGGGCGCCGCGAGATCGTCGAATGCTTCACGCTGGATGCGATCGACGACTTCGGCGCCGACGCCGCCGAACGGCCACGCCTCTTGCACCACGACGGCGCGCCCCGTCTTGTGCACGGACTCGACAATGGGCGCGTGATCGAGCGGGCGCAGCGAGCGGAGATCGATGATCTCGCACTGCACGTTTTCCTTCGCGAGTTCCTCGGCCGCCGCGAGGCACACCGGCACCATCTTCCCCCACGCGACGAGCGTCACGTGATCGCCCGCGCGCTTCACGTCGCTCACGCCGATCGGAACGATGTGGTCACCGTCGGGCACTTCGCCCTTGGTGCCATAGAGACGTTCGTCCTCGAGCACCAGCACCGGGTTCTCGTCGCGAATGGCGCTCTTCAAGAGACCTTTCGCGTCGGCCGGCGTGCTCGGGCACACGACCTTGATGCCCGGGATCGAGCAGTAGAACGTCTCCATCGCCATCGAGTGTTGCGCTGCGGTCTGCCGCGCCGCGCCGTTCGGTCCGCGGAACACGATCGGGATCGAGAACTGACCACCCGACATCTGTCGCAGCTTGGCGGCGTTCGAGATGATCTGATCGAAGGCGACCGCGCTGAAGTTCCACGTCATGAACTCGACGATGGGTCGCAGTCCGACCATCGCCGCGCCGATGCCGACGCCCGCGAAGCCTTCTTCCGCGATGGGCGTGTCGAGTACGCGGCGTTCGCCGAACTTCGCGAGAAGCCCTTCGGTGACTTTGTACGCACCCTGATAATGGCCGACTTCTTCGCCCATCAGGAACACGCGCTCGTCGCGTTCCATCTCTTCGGACATCGCCTCGCGCAATGCCTCGCGATACCTCAACTCACGCATCGTGGCCGTGCTCCCACTCGCAATACACAGTCGCGTTCACGTTCGCTCCCAACGATCGGACTGATCAAGCGTAGGTGTACTTCTCGATCAGCTCTTCGCCGGGCTCCGGGCTGTCGTCCGCGAACTTCACGCAGTCTTCGATCTCCGCTTCGATCTCTGCGTTGATCTTTTGCATCTCCGCTTC
>CBIHQZ010001634.1:0-1644 GCA_966212315.1 uncultured Myxococcales bacterium | reverse complement strand
GACGACGTGCTCTGCGGCTGGCTCGCGGTGACGCGGGGCGCCGGGATCGCGACCCCCGAGGTGGACGCGCAGGTGCGCTCGCACGTCGCGACCACGACGCTGCTCTCGGCGACGCTGCTGGAGTGCGCGATGGCCGGCGAGGTGGTCCCGGAGTTCGCCGCCTGGCTGGCCGGCACCGGCCCGGTCGAGGCCGTGGAGCGGATCGGGCACAGCTCGGGGCGCGGCCTGGTCGAGGGCGCGCGGCTCGCGACCGAGCATCGACCCGACCTCGTTCTTCTCGACATCAACATCCCCGACCTCGACGGATACGAAGTCGCGCTGCTCGTGCGCGGGCGTCTACCGGGTGTGCCGATCGTCGCGATCACGGCCGAGGGCGATCGCGCGCAGACGCTGGCGATCGGGTGCGATGGCTACCTCGCGAAGCCGATCAACGTCCCCGAGTTCCCGCGCCAGGTGGGTGCGTTTCTCGCCGGACATCGTGAGAAGGCCGAGGCCGATCGCACCGGGATCCTTCGCTCACAGGGCCAGCGCATGGCCGAGCATCTCGAGAGCAAGGTTATCGAGCTCTCCGACGCGAATCAGCGCCTGCTCGATGCGGATCGTCTGCGCCGCGAGTTCTACCGAAACGTCTCGCACGAACTCGCCACGCCCCTCACGCCGATCGTCGGGTACATGAACCTGCTGACGAACGAGGAACTCGGCGCGCTCACCGCCCCGCAGAAAAAAGCGCTGGCAGCGATGAACGACGCGCTCGCGCGGCTGCGCGGAACGATCGACGGTCTGCTCGATGTCACGCAACTCGAGACGGGCCGCATGCGCTTTCACTTCGCCGCATACGACGTGTGCGACGTGGTTCGTCGCGTGATCGAGGCGAGGCGAAAGTTCTTCGAACAGAAGGGCATCAAACTTCACGCGCTGGTGCCCACGTCGGTCGCGCAGTGCAACGGCGATCCCGAACGCTACGCGCGCGCAGTGCTTCACTTGCTGGACAATTCGCTCAAGTTCACGCCGCCGGGCGGGGCGGTTGCCATCGAACTGAAGGTGAACGCCAACCTCGCCGAAGTCGTGGTGAACGACAGCGGACCCGGCGTTCGATCGGATCTGCTCACCCGCATCTTCGATCCGTTCGTGCAGGGCGATGGTTCGCCGACGCGTCAGCATGGAGGCGCGGGCGTCGGGCTCGCGATCGTGCGTCGCGTCGCCGAGGCGCACGGCGGCACGGTGTCCGCGAGTGCGGGTGGTCGCGAATTGGTGGCAGGGCAACGACTCGCCGGGCTCGTGGTGCACATGCAGGTCGCACGATCCGCGCGTCCTCCGACGAGCGAAACGACGTGATCTACCTCGATCATCACGCAACGACACCGCTCTCGCGCGAGGCGCGTGACGCGATGGCAGAGGCGATGGAGAACGCACACGGCGCGAACCCGTCGAGCGTGCATGCGGCCGGTCGAAAAGCGCGGTCTCTGATCGAAACGGCGCGGGCGCGCGTTGCGAGAGCGCTCGGTGCGGCACCGCGTGAGTTGGTGTTCACATCGGGTGGTACCGAAGCGGTGCACACGTGCGTCGCGGGGGTCGCGGGCGGGCTCGACCGCGTCGGTGCGGTGTTCGTCGACGCGGGGGCGCATCCGGCGCTGCGGGCCGCAT
>CBIHQZ010001633.1:0-1647 GCA_966212315.1 uncultured Myxococcales bacterium | reverse complement strand
TACGGCCCGCGGAAGACGACTCCGCCATTCGGGCCGATCGTGGCGTTCGTTCGCGCGGCGACCCAGCGATCGAACGCGTCGGGCTCGCGTGGCGGAAGGGCGATGCGACGGAGCCACGGATCGATGGGCGGCCCCGCGATCACGATCGCGTCGTCGTCGATGGCGATGCCCGCAGGCGTCGATCCACCGCGATCGACCGTGTAGAGCAGCACGCCCGTCTCGCCGTGACGGCGATCGTTCAATCCGAGCAGTGGGATCGGAAACGTGGTGATCGTGAAGTTCGCATCGACGCGCGCGACGGTGCACCCGTGACCTTCGGGAACCAGGATGTCCGCAGCGCACTGAGTGTTGGTGCACTCGCTCTGCCAGACGGCGCAGTGATCATCGACGAGCAATGCGCGATGCGGTCCGGCGTACTCGGCTTCGAGGATGTGGCGCGCATAGAACGCGGGTGGTGCGTTGGCGAACGCCGCCGTCGCCGAGGTCACGAATCCGAGGCGGGACGCAGCGACGACGAACTCGTCCTCGCGGGTCGCGAGCGCATCGGCGGCTTCGAGTTCGTGAAACGCGCGCGTCGAAATGGCGGGCCAGTGTTCTGCGGAGAGATCGAGCCAGCGTGCCGTGCCGTGCTCACCGGCAACGAGCGCGCGCGTTCCGTTCGCATCGATTGCGACCACGCGCGGCGAAGGGTCGCCCAGCGAGCCCGATACTCGCACCCGTTGCGTGAGATCGACGCGCTCGCCGGTACCGTCCTCCAGCGCGAGCAGCGCGAACCGCGCATTGGCGTCGACGGCGCGTGCGAGCGGTTGTGCCGCGCGCCACGCGATGCGCCCCGTCGCGGACTCGATGACGAACGCACCGAGACCGGCGGCGGTGACGGCCATGGTGCCTCCACCCATCGCGGATACATGCACCTGTCCGCTCCGCGTGGCGGCCTCGAGTTGCGCGCGATCGCTCACGTCGTGCCATTGCGTCCGCGGGGCGTCGACCGAAGAGGGGCGGGCGTAGACGAGCACGCGGCGCGCGTCGTCGGCGATGATCGCGCGCGCACCGTTCGGCGTGATGGCCGCTTCGACCACACGCGCGTTCGGTACGCCGAGTGACGACGTCCACGGCGGCGATCCGCGCCAGATCGCGCCGCCGAGTGGTCCACCCGGAAGAAGGAATGCATGCGCGCCTCTCGCGATCGGCCCCGCGAAAGCGCCCGACGGGCGGGACGGTCCGAACGGCGCACCGACCTCGCCACTCGCGGGACGAAACTCACGCATGCCGCTGCTGCGTGAGAGAAGCGCGACGGTCTGGTCTTGCGGATCGATCGCAACAGCGTCGACATCGGGGACCGCGGCGCGTGTGACCGTGCACGATGCAACGTCGACGGACGTGACGCGCGGGTGCATGGACGGATCGCGGTCGAGCCACGCGACGCGAAGCGTTGGCTCGGAGGCGAGTGAAAGAGATTCGATCGACACCGCGGTCTGCGCGCACGAACTGTCGGTGCCGGCGTCGATGTCGAACACACGCACCCGCTCGTCGCTTTCCGAGAGCGCGAGCCAGCCGGTCGAGAGCGCGGCGAGGCGCGGTATGAATCGGTGTGTTTCGAGGGGGCGCTCGTCGCCCAGCGGTCGTTCGGTGCCGTCGTATCGACGC
>CBIHQZ010001632.1:0-1648 GCA_966212315.1 uncultured Myxococcales bacterium | reverse complement strand
TCCGTCGGTGAAGTTCACCGCGTTCGCGATTGCGACGACGGTGAAGACCGCGAAGCACACGTAGAGCCATCCCGGCAGCGTGAGGTGATGGCGCGAGAAGGCCATGAACGGCAGCGCGAGTTGATTCCTCACCGCCATCCAGTCGGCAGGGAGATGTTCGCGCGAGAGCATGAGCAGTCCGATGACCGCGCCCCCCATGCCGAACTCGAGAAGCAATCGAAGTTTCCCCGAGAGACCGCCCGAACTCTTTCGCTTCAGCTTCATGTAGTCGTCGACGAAACCGACGCAGCCGAAGCCGACGGTGATCGCGACCGTTGCCCACACGAACATGTTCCCCGGATCGGCCCAGAGGAGCGTGGCAGTGACGAGCGCGAAGAGAATGAGCGAGCCGCCCATCGTCGGCGTGCCGCGCTTGGAAAGATGCGACGCGGGTCCGTCGTTGCGAACGACCTGGCCGATCTGCTTTTCCTGAAGGCGACGAATGAACCACGGGCCGAGCGCGAACGAGATGAGCAGCGCAGTGAACGCCGCGGCGATCGCGCGGAACGGGATGTAGCGAAGTACGTTGAGCCAGTTGAGCCAGGCGGCCTTGCCGCGCAATCCGTAGAGCAACAGGTAGATCACGGTCCGACCCTCTCCACCGCGTGATCACCGCTGCCGAGCGCCGCGATCACTCCTTCCATCCGCATCCCTCGGGAACCCTTCACCAGCACCACGTCGCGCGCACCGATCCGATCGCGCAGCATGGCCGCAGCTGCACTCGCCGAAGTCACGTGTTCGATGATCATCGTGCGCGCATGTGAATCGGACGAGGCACGAGCAGCGTCGACGGCGGCGCGCATCTCGTCACCGACCGCGACCAGCATGACGGCCCCTGCGGTCACTGCCGCTTCGCCGATCTCCGCGTGCAGCCGCGGCGAGAGTTCGCCGAGTTCGAGCATGTCCGCCAGCACGAGCAGGAGTTGTCCGCCGAGACCGTCCGCCATCTCGCGTGCGGTCGCGATCGACGCGCGCACCGAGCGGGGGTTGGCGTTGTAGGTGTCGTCGATGATCACCGCCTCGCGCCACGCGATCGGGGCGAAGCGTCCCGCCGTAGGTGCCACGGTGGCGAGGGCGGCGCTGACTGCGGTGAGTTCGTCGTGGGTGAGCGGGCCACGCATCGCGACCACCGCGGCGATGGCTGCACACGCGTCGATTGCGGCTGCGTGCCCCGGGATCTTCAGTTCGACATCCAGCGACGCATCGGCTGCATCTCGAATGCACGTCGGTGCGAGCGCAACGCGAATGCGCGATGTCCCCTGCCCCGTCGCAACCCGGTCGACGAGCCGCACGTCGGCATCGGAATTCGCGGCGAATCTCATCGTGCGGACCTTCGCGCGACCGAGCTGCCCGAGCGACGGCGGATCGTCTCCGTTCGCGATCGCTACCGACGTCGCCGCGGCGAACATCGCGCCCTTCTCGATGGCGACGTCTTCGATGCCGCCGATGCCGGCCGTGTGCCCCGCATCCGCGTTGAGCACGATTCCCACGTCGGGCGCGACGATCTCGCCGAGTCGTTCGATCTCGCGACGGGCGTTAGTCCCACACTCGATGACCATGGCGCGATGCTCTTCGCTCAATGTGAAGAGCGTCATCGGAACGCCGATCA
>CBIHQZ010001631.1:0-1650 GCA_966212315.1 uncultured Myxococcales bacterium | reverse complement strand
GGGTTCATGGCTACCCTGCGCACCGGCATTCACTCCGTTGCCCCAGCGCGAGCGGCCGGCGTCGTTTCATCGGGCTCGCGCGCGCGAACGGCGCGTCATCCGCGGCGATGCCGCGCGTCGTCGGGCATGGCACAACGCCTGCTAACATCGCCCCGCGAGGTCCCCCATGCGTATGTCGTCGTTCGCCGTCGTGTCCCTTCTCAGCATCGCCGCCAGTGCTTGCGGCCCGGACAACGGCCTCGGTTTCTACGCACTCGGATCCGTTCGCGGGACCATCACCGACGCCACCGGAACGCCCACCACCACCGGCTTCGACTTCCAGCAGATGTCCCGCATCGACCCGACCCTTCCGGCGGGCTCGAGCGCGGGCTTCACCGGCACCTGTCAGATCGGCCCGAACGGACGCAGCGTTCACATTCAGCAGGTCGGCGCCGCCGACACGCACGGACTCACCGAGATCGCGGTCAATCTTCCGGCCTGGGAGCAGGACACCTGCACCAACTGCCAGCACGGCACCGTGACCGCCACCGTCGGTGGGGCGGCCTTCACCGGCGCCGAGAACCGCGGCACCAGCGGACAGAGTGCGTGCACGTTCACTGCGGATCGGCGCGGCTCGTACGGCATGCAACTCGCCATCAGCTGCAGCGGACTCACGGCCACCAGCGACCCGCGCACCGTGGCGATCGAATCGAATCTCACCCTCGACGGGTGCGACGGTCCGAGCACGAACGGCATGTGATCCGACCGGGTTCTTCTCCCGCGCCGAAGTCTGCCTTGCGGCAGCACAGTGCAGTCAGGTAGAGCTTCGTACGGCTCGGGGGCCGTGTCGGCGAACCGGGCAGCCGACACACGAATGCTCCGCAAGACCCTCTACGTCGTCGGCGCGATCGCCGTTCTCATCGCACTCCAACTCGCGATGAAGTCCGCGCTCGACGCCTACGTCGTTCGCGTCATCTCGATCTGCGGCATCAACGTGATGCTCGCGGTCGCGTTGAATCTGGTGAACGGCACCACCGGGCAGTTCTCGATCGGCCACGCCGGCTTCATGGCCGTCGGTGCGTATGCGGGCGCGATCGTCTCGCACGTGCTCGAAGTGCCGGTGCATCACGTGTTCCCCGGCATCGCCGGCGATGTCCTCACGTTCGTACCCGCCATCCTCGGCGGCATCCTCGCGGCCGGTGTCGCGGGGGTGATGGTCGGTGTGCCGTCGTTGCGATTGCGCGGCGACTACCTCGCGATCGTCACCCTCGGATTCGGCGAGATCATCCGCATCTCGATCGAGAGCACGCCGCTGGTGGGTGGTTCGCAGGGCTATCCGCTCGGCGCAGGAAGCATCCCCGACTACGGGACATTCGCGTGGATCTGGGGCGGCGCGCTGCTCGCCATCGCGCTCACCTGGAATCTCACGTTCAGCACCCACGGCCGCGCACTCGCCGCGATTCGCGAAGACGAGATCGCGGCCGAGGCCGTCGGCATTCCGACCACGCGTTACAAGGTCCTCGCGTTCGCCGTGAGCGCGATGATCACCGGCATGGCTGGCGTTCTCTTCGCGCACGACGCGACCGGCGGGCAGCACATCGATCCGGGCGCCTTCAAGATGGACAAGTCCATCGACATCCTCGTGATGATCATCTTCGGCGGACTCGGCAG
>CBIHQZ010001630.1:0-1652 GCA_966212315.1 uncultured Myxococcales bacterium | reverse complement strand
GAGTGCGACCGAGACCTTCACCGCGACGATCCCCGGGTCGACCGTCTGCAGCGCCGGGAGCACGACTTCGCGCGACGTGAACGCCTGCCCGGGGCATCCCGCGCATGCGCCGCCGAGGGCGATCTCCGCGATGCCGTCGCGCACGTCGATCAGCTCGATCGATCCGCCGTCGACTGCCACCATCGGGGCGAGCACGTCGCGAACGACGGCAACGAGCCGGTCGTTCGGGCTGCTCTCTCCACGTGTCTCGCTCATGTCCGCAAACGCTAACATGCAGTTCGATTGACGGGAGCGGTTCCGCTCGCCTAGCATCGCCGCACGGATCAAGTGTCGCGATTCCGTTTACGATTCCTGCTCCAGGAGTTCGACCTTCCCGTCGGGGAGGTCGTGATCGGACGGAGTCCTGAGTGCCACATCACGATCGAGGATCCGCTGATCTCGCGGAAGCACTCGAAGATCATGGTGACGGCGACGACGGCGACCTACGTCGACCTCGGCAGTCGCAATGGCTCACGGATCAATGGTCGTTTCCTCACCGGCCCCACGCCGCTGCAGGACGCCGATCGCATCCGTCTCGGTGCTCAGGAGCTCGTATTTTTCCAGGTCGGCGCCGAACGGCGAGCGTCCCGTGCGACGGGCGCGATGCTGTTCTGCCGGAAGTGCGCAACGCCGTTCCCCGAAGGCGCGCAGGTGTGTCCGCACTGCGGCGCCACGCCGACCGCACAGCCTGCCGAGGACGAAACGATGTCGGGCCTGGTTCTCGAACCGCGCCGCACGTGGATGCTCCAGTTGATGGGCGAAGTGCTCGACCGGGCGCTCACCACGAAGAAGGTCGGCGAGGCAGAGCGGATTCTCCAACGCGCCGCCGCGGAGTTCAGCGAGCGAGTGACCGCGGGCGAGCCGATCGATTCACGTCAACTCACGCAGATCGCGGACTACGCGTTGCGCCTCGCGACGATCAAGGGCGACGCCGAATGGGTGCGCTGGGTGGTCGATACGTACCGTTCGGCCGAGAGACTTCCGGCGCCGGCGGTCATCGATCGTCTCGATGCCGCGCGCGCGATCGAGGGCGTCAGCCGGATGATCGCGGAACTCGTCGAGCAGTGGCGTGATCATCAGGCGACTCTCACTTCGGACGAGATCGAATCGCTGACGCGACTCGATGCACTCGCCGCCGCGTTGGGGACTGCTTCGAGCTGAGAGGAAAGAACGTCGCGTGTCACGGTTTCGTCTTCGCTATCAGAACCACGACCTCGAGGTCGCTCCCGGCGAGTTCGCCGTGGGGCGCGGGCGTGACTGTCAGCTGGCGATGGACGATCCGTTGGTGTCGCGGCGGCATGCGCTCTTCAAGGCGACCAACGACAAGATCAGCGTCGAGGATCTCGGCAGCCGCAACGGCGTGAAGGTCAACCACCAGCGCATCACCGGGACGGTGGAACTCGCGCACGGCGACGTGGTGACGATCGGCAGCGAGAACCTCGTGGTGAGCATCACGACCGACGAGCCCGATCGACCCGCGCGCCGCGCGCAGGCCGTCACGATGACGAACGAAGTGGGGCAGGGCGGAGCCGCCATCGCGTTGCTCTCGGGCGTGGTCGACAAGGCGCTCGGGATGGGGCGCATCGACGAGGCCGAGCGCATTCTCACGAACC
>CBIHQZ010001629.1:0-1655 GCA_966212315.1 uncultured Myxococcales bacterium | reverse complement strand
GCTCGCGTCGTCGTGCCGATCGAGTTTCATCCGCTGTGAATCGCTCGTCGATCGCCGCTGTCCCTCTCGGGATGACCTTCGGGAGCGGCTGCGCGGTCGGTCACCCCTGCATGGACGGTGGCGCGAGCCGGTCGGAGAAAATAAGAACGGGGGGTGTTCGTCACATCAGAAGTCGTGACGCCGAGATGTCGCGCGTGCGAAATAGTCTGCTGAACCATGCTGTCATTCCGTGAATCCGCACCCGAGGGACGATGACAATCCGATTCGGTTCCGCCCGAAAGTATCTTCTCGGTATCTCATTGCTCACCGCATCGTGCGGCGGGCCGGCGATGCCGGACGCCTCGGACGTGAACGCGACCGGCGATGCGCGCGACGTCGGCACCTCGCGGGATAGCGCGGACGCTTCGGACACGGCAATCGAAGACACCGGTTCCGAAGACGCTCGCGACATCGCGCAACCGATGGAGGCGGCTGTCGACGCGGCCGACATCGCCGATTCGACGAGCGACGCGCCGACACTCGATGCGACCGACGTGTTCGATGCCTCGATCCCGGACGCGGCACCGCCAGATGCGATGGACGTTGCGGCTCCGGACGCGAGGCTCGATGCGGGCTTCGACGTCGCCGTGGACACCGCTTCGGACACTGGTTCGGTCACCGATACGGGCTCACCCGATGCGGCCCTGGATGCCGGTCCGGCTGCCTGCACTTCGACGCTGGTCGCACCGCCCCTCGGCGGCGGTACGCAGGCATCCGTGAGCTTCGACGCGAGCGGCGAACCGCACGTTTTGTACGCCGACCTCACGGATCGCACGGTTCGACATGCCTGGCGAGTCGGAGGCGTCTGGACGCGCGAGATCGTCGACTCGAACGTCGTGCGGGACGTCTTGGAGGTCGTCGGCACGGTTCGATCCGTGATCGATTCGAGGGGACGAATTCACGTGGCGTACGTGGTCGGGCCGCAATCGGGTTCGACCGCGTGGACCTTGCGGTACGCGGTGTTCGACGCAGGTACGTGGACGGTCTCCAACCTCGGCGCGTCGAACAGCCGACAGACGGCACTGCTCGTCGACTCGCACGACGCGCCTTTCGTCGCTGGGCGCACGGCTTCGGGCACCAGCTCTTCCGTCATCGCAAGTACCTGGCTCTACTCGTCTGGACCGTCCGGTTGGACGCGTGCGCTGATGAATACGGAATCCGCGTTCGATGCGTTCCGCGATGTCGCGCTGGCGATCGATGGAATGGACCGCGTATGGGCTGCCATCGAGCACGAAGGCTCGATGACGAGCATGAACATCTGCGAGCCCATCCCGGGCGGCTGGTCGACCGTAACGGTTACGTTGAGTCCGTCCTTCGATGCTTTCCGCGGCCTCTCGATGGCTGTCGATCGCGCCGGCACTCTTGCGCACGTCGTCGACGGCAATCACTACGTGTTCGGGGAGGGTGCGTTCTGGAGCAATGAAACGCTGCCGATCCGTTCGAGCAGCGGCTTCGGCGATTATCAACCGATCGTCTCCCTCGACGCCGCCGGCACGCCCACAATCGTTCACGGCGACTGGACCGGCACGTCGACGACGCGATCGCCCCAGTTCGTGACGCAACGACGGGGGACGAGCGGATGGACGCGAACGGGCACGTACACGTTCGACCCCGGG